>CAYSUA010000018.1:0-21698 GCA_964433795.1 uncultured Desulfobacteraceae bacterium
GGTCGATATCTTCGTCCATCTTTACAGCGATGTTGGGGCTGATGATGGCGGTGATATTTTCCTCACCGGTCGTGATGTCCAGGTAGGTTTCCTTCCCAAGGGTTTCGATCACATTCACATGGGCTGGCACCGGCTCACTCATGGTTGCGGTGGCTTCCCCTGTCCCTTTCTTTGTGATGTCCTCAGGCCGTACGCCGAATATGAAATCCTTTGTACCGTTCGCTTTGGCTTTGGCTCCCATCGCATCCGGCAAACTGATCTTAAAACCGCTGGTCTGAACATAAACGGTGGAGTTTTCTTCCGAAACGGTCGCGGGGATAAAATTCATGGCCGGACTTCCGATAAATCCCGCCACAAAAAGATTGGCCGGCTGGTTGTAGAGCTCCAGGGGAGATCCCACCTGCTGGATCCATCCATTATTCATGACCACGATCCTGTCTCCCATGGTCATGGCTTCCACCTGGTCGTGGGTCACGTAGATGGAGGTGGATTGAAGACGGTTATGCAGCTTGATCAGCTCGGTCCTCATCTGCACCCTCAGTTTTGCGTCCAGGTTGCTCAGCGGTTCATCAAACAAAAACACATCCGGTTTTCTGACAATGGCACGTCCCAAGGCCACCCGTTGTCTTTGACCGCCTGAAAGCTGCTTGGGTTTTCTGTCCAACAGATCCTGAATTCCCAGAATTTCGGCCGCGTCATTCACCAGCTTTTCCCTCTCCTCTTTGGGAACTTTTCTCATTTTCAATCCGAACGCCATGTTGTCAAAGACTTTCATATGAGGATAGAGGGCATAGCTTTGGAACACCATGGCGATATTGCGGTCCTTGGAGGCCAGGTTGTTTACCAGCCGGTCTCCGATATAGATGTCGCCTTCGGTGATTTCTTCCAGGCCGGCGACCATGCGAAGGGTTGTGGTTTTACCGCAGCCCGAAGGCCCGACCAACACCACAAACTCCCGGTCGTTGATCTCCAAATCCACCGTGTTTACCGCAACTACCTCATCGAATTTTTTGGTCAGATTCTTTAACGATACCTGTGCCATCGATCAATCCTCCTGTTTCCTGTTATCCGGTGCTATTGTTTTACCGCACCGGCCGTCATGCCTTTAACGATGTACTTCTGTGCCGCCAGGAAAAATATGAGGCTCGGCACCACAGCAAAGATTCCGGCGGCACTCATACGGTTCCAATACGTCACCTCGTCGCCCACGAAAAAGTACAATCCCACGGTAATCGGCTTTAACTCATCGTAGTGAATAAACAGATAGGGCGCGAAAAACTCGTTCCATGCCCACATAAACGCCACCACGGCAATGGCGCCGATACCGGTAGCGGTAACCGGAACAACGATCCGAAAAATAGTGCCGGTCCGCGAACATCCGTCCACAATGGCCGATTCAATGAGATCTTTCGGAAACGAGTCGAAAAATCCCTTCAACAGCCAGACCACCAGCGGATAATTCAGATATATCAAGTACAAGATAATCCCTGTCCTGGTGTTCAGCAGGTTCATTTTCATTAAAATCAAATAATATGGGAGCAGCATGGCCATGGGGGGTATGGTCCGTGTGAATAGAAAAAGTCCCAAAACCATGTTGCTGCCTTTATATGGAAACTGGCTGAGGGCAAATGCCGTAAAAGCCCCCGCCACAATAACGATCAGCGTGGAGGTGACGCACGTAAAAAAAGAGTTTTTCAAATAGGTGGGGATGGGCGCTTCAAACCAGGCGTTTGAAAACGCCTCCATTGTCGGTTTTTCAGGAAAATAGGTCGGCGGCGACATAAACGTTTCCTGATGGGTTTTAAACGCCGACAGCGCCATCCAGATAAACGGAGACAGCATGAATGTGGCAAAGGCGATCATGATCACATACGGGGTCGCCTTGTGGTCGATAATCTTCAGTAACATTTCTCGCATGAATCTCTTAATCCTTTTTCAGCGTGTTATAAATAAACGCGGCCCCAATGATAAAGGTCATCAAAATCAGAACAACACTGATGGCCGCGGCTTTTCCAAAGTCGAGAATTTCGTAAATATGGTCAAAAAGATAGGTGCCCAGAACATAGGTGCACTTACCGACACCGCCTCCCGGCGTCATGGAATAGATGACATCGATGGTTCGAAACGAAAACATAAACATGATCAGCGTGCCCACAAGGATCGGCCGTCTGGCTAGGGGCAGGGTGATGAAAAAAAATGTGTTGATGGAATCGGCGCCGTCGACTTCCGACGCATCATACAGTTCCTGCAGGATGCCCTGAAAAGCGGCCAGTGTGACGATGGTCAAAAAGGGAATCCGTCGCCACGCATCTGCGATAACCACACCCATCATGGATGAGGTCGGATTTTTGTATATGTTTAACGCCTCATCCCGAAACCCGAATTTCATCAACAGATCGCTGATGGGGCCGAAAGACGGGTGAAACATCCAGGACCACAAAAACCCGGAAAGAATCAGCGGTACGGCCCACGGCATTACCACCAGCGACCGGAAAAAAGCAGATCCTCTGATCATTCGGTTCAAACAAAGCGCGAGTATGATGCTGGTGATCAACGTAAAACCGGTTGATCCCATGCTAAAGGTCAGGGTTCGCCCGACGATCGTAAAAAAGTCATAGTCTGAAAAGACCTTCATGTAATTGCCGAAACCCGTAAAAACGACCGGAGACATATTATCGTATCGCATAAAACTTAAGTAGATAACATATGCGAACGGGACCAGCACCCAGGCAAGCATCAATGCCAAACCCGGGATGGATAGTACTGCGCCATATGCACTGTTGGATATGGACTTTGTATTTTTCATCTAAAAAAAACTCCTGTTCGACGCGCAGTGTGAAGCGCAAAAAAAATCGATTTTTCGTTTTCGGGCGGTGAGAACCGCTTCTTGGAAGCGGTTCTCACGCTTTTCAATAACCGTATCGTTATTAATAGGTCGTGTATTTGTTGATCTTATCCAGTGCCTGATCCAGGGCCTTGTTGGGATCCATGTTTTTCTGAATCGCAAGCCCCATGTATTCGGCCAGGATGTTCGAGACCTGTACCCCGCCGGGCGGAAGCGCTTCAATTTTGGCGGTCTTTGAAGATGCCGCGCGAACATCGGCGATGGATGTACCCTTCTTGATGGGCGGTTTTGCTTTGACCTTTTTAGAAACTTCGGCTGCCAAATCCCAGTCGACTTTATTTTCGATGTCGGGGTCTTCGTAAACCGCCGGCAGCATGGCGTCGTTACCTTCAACTAAAAGCTCGATGGTGCAGGCTTGCTTGCTGCGATAAAAGTCGAACCAGAGCATGGCTGCTGCCTTGTAATTGTCCGGAATCGAATTGTTGATCACATATTCGTCAAAGTTGATATAACCGATCCTGTTTGACTCCGGTTGACTCGGGTCCCATTTGGGGGGTGCTTTGGCAACCCAATCCCCTTTGATTTCCGGATATTCCTGATCGAATTTAACGGCATACACGGAATAGGCCAGCGTCATAGCCGCTTTGCCCATACCAAAGGCATTGTGGTAATCTTTCCAGCCGAATCCAACCGAGGCCGAATCCGCAACATCGTCCTGGATCATCTTGACCAGGTAGGTCCAGGAATTCCGGAATTCCGGTGTATCCAGGTCCCATTTCCCGTCTTTAATGAGATCGGCGCCCTGGGAGTAGGTCAGCGAGCTGAGAAATGCCAGATGGATGTGGCCGGCTTTGCTGGCGGCAAAGGTAAATCCGTAATAGTCCGGCCCCTTGTTCTTTTTGGCCCATGCCCTGGCTTTCTTGGCAGCCTCTCGAATTTCCGTCCAGGTTTCCGGAAGTTTATCCACGCCGGCAGCCTTGAGCCAGGAGGGGCGATAGTAAAAGACATACCACTGGATGATGTTTACCCCGCCGTAGAAGTTGCCGTCATATTCCAAAGCCTTCACCAGACCCGGGGAGTATAGTTTTTGTACTTCCGGCGGCCAGAGCTCATTGATGGGGTGAACCCAGCCGGCAGCCGCCACCTGGGTGTATTCGATCTCGGCGCGCACAAAACCGAAATGGACCTTCTTGTCTTTGGATGTCAATACCGAAAGCAGCTTCGGAAAGGTGTAGGCGGATCCGACTTGAAGCGCCCGCATCTTGATTCCGGTCTTTTTCTCAAAAATGGCCATGCCGATGGCGGTGGCCGCATCGTCTTTAAGATTGCCGCTGTTGAAAAACACCAGCTCCTTGACCCCTTTGGTCGCTTCCTGCCAACCTTCCGGCAGAACATATTCGTCCGCAAGGAGTCGTTCGGTCATCGGTTTGGGTTTGTTCCAGTCAATCAGTTCATAGGCTTTTTTGGCTCCTGCCAAGGGCACACCAACGGCCAGCAGCATGATTAAGCCAAAACATAGTGCCATTGCATACTTTCTTCTCATACTTCCCCCTTTTTGGTTAACAGTGTAAAACAAAAGATCCCCATCCTGTAAAAAAAACCTAGCCGCCGATCACCTCCTTTCCTCTCCGGTTTCAAGTTTCAAATTTCCAGTTTCTTTAACGAAAGAAGACGTATGTTCGCCATTTATAAAAATGGTTGGAAAAGATAATATTCAGCCCCTATTCCGCCAACCAAGCGGGCAGTTCTTTGATTATTTATTTTATGACATTCTGTCAATACCAATAAAAAATATGTGCATCTCTGCTTCATCTTGAAATTGATGGAATCTGATATGATTTTTCCCTCATCGCTCAACGCGGATGATATGACCGGGTTGCAAGGGGCATTTCTTTTGCGTATAAGTAGAGTGATTTGACGAAATATAGTGTAAATGTATTGAGGGAATTTTTTTTGGACACAGATAAACGCAGATTATGAGGATTTTAAAATAAGAAATATTAATATCTGTGTATGTCTGCGTAAATCTGCGTACGATTTAACTTGTGACGATTTTCAATTTAAGGAGTAGACAAATGGAATTTCCAGAAATGGCATTGGTAGAACATCAATTTGATCCGCAACATATCGAAGACGTACCGGCAGCCGTTCGTAAGGAAATGGCGTCCCTCAACCTTGGGGATAAAGTGAAGCCGGGTGAGACGGTGGCGGTAACCGCCGGCAGCCGTGGGGTTGCGAGTATCGATATGGTGATAAAGACCATCGTTGAAGAGCTCAAAAAGCTGGATGCCGCCCCTTTTGTCTTTCCCGCCATGGGAAGCCACGGCGGGGGCACCGCAGAAGGACAGATTAAAGTGCTGGCGAATCTTGGGATTACTGAAGAGACCATGGGTTGTCCCATCAAAAGCGATATGGAGCCTGAGTTTTTAGGAGAAGCAGCTCTCGGCTTTCCCATCAATGTGGATAAAAACGCCATGTCTGCAGACCACATCGTGGTGGTGAATCGCGTCAAATCGCACACCAAATTTGAAGGTCCCATTGAAAGCGGTTTGATGAAAATGATGGCCATCGGAATGGGGAAGCAAAAAGGTGCGGAATACTACCATAAAGCAGCCGTACAGCTTACGTTTCAAAAAATTGTTGAAACCGTCGGTTTGGAAGTCATGAAGCGCTGCCCGATTCTTTTCGGACTTGGCACCGTGGAAAACGCCTATCATCAAACCTGTGTGGTCAAGGCGCTTCATCCCGAGGATATCTATGAAGGTGAAAAGAAATTGCTGGTTATCTCCAAGGAACGTATGGCCAGCATACCCTTTGATGAAATCGATATTCTAATCGTCGATCAAATCGGGAAGGATATTTCAGGGACCGGAATGGATACCAACGTCACCGGGCGGAACCGGGATTTGTTGGGTGATTTTACCACACGGCCGAGGGTCAAACGGGTATATGTCAGAGATCTCACGGATAAAACCGAAGGCAATGCCACGGGGATCGGTTTGGCCGAATTTACCAGTACGCGGCTGGTCAATAAAATGGACCATCACAAGACCTGGCTCAACGTCATCACCGGGATCAGCCCGGAAAAAGGCGCCACCCCCATACATTTCGATACGGATCAAGAAGTTCTGGATGCCTGCTTTAAGACCATCGGGAACATACCGGAACCGGACGCCCGGATCGTTCATATCCGAGACACCCTATCGGTGGATAAAATATCAGTGTCAAAAGCCTATGCAGAAGAGATTTCTCAAAACAGCAAATTGAAGCTGTTGGGAGATTGGAATGTGCTATCCTTAGATGCGGACAGAAATATCGTTGATCCATTTGCGGGTCTGTAAGACCTTTTTTCTAAACCCGGTGAACAAGGATCAGGCGGTTGTACATGATATACGTGTACCAACTGATAAAATCTTAAATAACAAGCACCAAATCACAAACAAATTTCAAATTCCAATATCCAATGACCAAAACAGTCTTATATGTTCGTTTTCCGATATCCTGAGCATGTTTGGGATTTTGAATTTCGGTCATTATGATTTGTTTGGAATTTGATATTTGTGATTTGGAATTTCCAGTTTATCCAGGTTAGGTTTTAAAATAGAGAATATTTTTATCTACGTAAATCTGCGTCTTATTTGAACCCAAAGGGGACACCCCATGCCGCCTAAAAAGGGCATGATCGCATTGATGGGCTCCGGGGAGCTCACGGCAACCATGGTCGAGGTTCACAAAGATCTATTGGGAGAATTAGGCGGATCGGGCCGTTCGCCCAAAGCCGTATTTATAGATACCCCGGCCGGATTTCAACTCAATGTGGATCAGATTTCCCGAAAGGCGGTCGAATACTTTCAGACACGAATTCGACATTCTTTAACCATTGCATCCTTCAAATCCATTGAAATTTCTTCATACGAAGCAGAACAGGCGTATCATATTTTGCGCAGCGCCGATTTTGTCTTGATCGGCCCCGGGAGTCCTACGTTTGCGGTTAAACAATGGGGCCAAACACCGATACCGGACATCCTTATCAAGCGGATTGAATCCGGCGGGTGTCTCGTTGCCGCAAGCGCTGCAGCCTTAACCGTAGGGCGCATGACATTGCCGGTATATGAAATATACAAGGTGGGTCAGGATATACACTGGATCGAGGGTATGGACATTCTGCACTATTTCGGATTTGACCTGGTGGTCGTTCCTCACTGGAATAATGCCGAAGGCGGCACCCACGATACCCGATTCTGTTTCATGGGAGAGCCCCGCTTCAGGCAACTTGAAAAATTACTGCCCCGGGATGTCGGCATTTTGGGGCTGGACGAGCACACCGCATGTATACTGGATTTGGATAAAGAAGAGGCCGATATTCGAGGCATCGGACGGGTTATATTGAGACGAAACGGCGAAGAGCAGAGCTTTGAGAGCGGTACTCGTTTTTCTTTAGAAGTACTTCGCGGCGGCGACCTAACATCAAAACCGAAAGCGAACGCCATAAAAGGGGATGATTCAGGACCGTTATCCAAAAATCCGGAAGATTCTTTCTGGGATAGGATTCATTTTCTTGAAACATCTTTTCAAAACGGCCTTCAGAGAAGCGATCCGAAAGAATCCACCAATGCACTTCTGGAGCTAGATCGGGCCATCTGGCAGGCAACGCAGGATTTGGAAAATGAAGAATTTATCTCACAGGCCCGGGATGTCATGCGAGAGCTCATCGTACGCCTGGGAACCCAGCTTTCATCTTCGCCTGGGGGTAAAGAAACGCTTTTTGCTCCTCTGGTGGAGGCTTTGCTCAAATTGAGAGAGAAATTTAGGCGCCATAAACAGTGGGAAGAGGCGGATGCCATTCGTGACTGCCTCCAAGATGCGGATATCATCATCGAGGATTCAAAGGATGGGTCTTTGTGGCGGAAGAGGTAATTGATTATGCTGATCCACAACACCACTTCGGTTCTCTTTGTTACTGAAAAAGACAATTCTTTTCTGAGCCCGTTGATTTCATACTTGGCGTCAATTCCCCACATCGAATTGAACACCATGCCTTGTCTGCCGGATAATCTAAGCCCCTGGCAGGTGATTGTAACTGTGGGTGCATCCGTTTTGTCAGACCAGCCGGATCGGCTCACTCCGTTTGTCCATGCAGGCGGCGGATGGTTGAATCTGCTTGAATTATCGGATCAACCGCTGCCGGATCTCTTCGGCGCCCAGCCCGAACCTGTAGGCCCTGCCGCCGAACTGAGGATCATGTTCCACAATAAAGATAATCGACTGGGCGATCGGTTGCCCGATGCCTTTTATTTCAACGGTCGATATCATCCGCTGACCCTATCTGCCGAAAATGCAGAAATTGTTTTGTATGGGGATTGGCAATACAGTCACAGGCCGGTATTCATTCGCCGGCCATACGGAAAAGGCCAGGCGGCCTGCACGACCCTTCAAGCCTATGACCATGAAGGCTTCCAGCAAATCCTGTATCGAATGCTGAGGCAATTGGCAGGGGACTATGACACCAGCCGGTCTTTGAATGTGGGAATTCTGGGTTATTCGCCCTATGTGGGAAAAGCCCATGGATTGGGGGTTAACCATACACCCGGTTTGCGCCTGTCTGCCGCCTGCGATCTGAATCCTGAACGGCTTTCAGAGGCAGAAAATGATTTTCCCGGCATCCGGGTCTATACATCTCCAGAGGATTTTCTGGAAGATGCAGCACTGGATGTTGTCGTTATTGCCACCCCTCCCAATACCCATGCCGAATTGTCTTTACAGATGATGGCTGAAGGAAAACATGTGGTTTGTGAAAAACCGCTGGCGATAAACCGGAAACAAACCGCTGAAATGGTTGAGCTGGCCGACAGAAAGAAAGTACACCTGAGCTGCCATCAAAATCGGCGCTGGGATGTGGATTATCTGGCCATCAAGCAGGCATTAAAAGAAAGACTTGTCGGCGATCTTTTTTATATGGAGACCTTTGTGGGGAGTTTCAGTCACCCGTGCGGCTACTGGCACTCCGACACTGAAATATCCGGCGGGACCGCTTATGATTGGGGCGGGCACTACCTTGATTGGATAATCAGTTTGATACCGGGGCGAGCGGAGTCAGTGATCAGCACCCGCCACAAACGCGTGTGGCACGATGTAACCAATGCGGACCAGGAACGTATCCAGATCCGGTTTGAAGACGGTATCGAAGCGGAATTTATCCATTCCGATATTGCTGCGGCGCGTAAACCCAAGTGGTATCTGCTTGGAACAACGGGCGCCATTATCGGCCATTGGAGAGACATTACCACCTTTGAAACCGATCCGGTTTTGTATTTCCATGAGCATGAAATTCCCGAGACGGAAATGCCTCCGGATCTCACCCTTTATCAGCGCCACGATTCCGGACAAATTGTTTCTCATCACCTGGCAACTCCGGAAAGGCAGCATTATGCGTTTCATCGGAATCTCGCGGATCACCTGCTTACCGGCGAGCCTATCGCAGCCCCCCTGCAACATTCGGTAAAAGTGGTTGCTATCCTGGAATCGGCAGCCAGATCTGCGGCAAACTGCGGGGCTGTGGAGGTGCTGGATGGCTGAGCAAGTTCGATGGGGGGTTTTGGGAAATGCCCGGATCGCCCGGGTATGTGTTATTCCGGCTATTCAAAAATCTCGAAACGGAAAGGTCATGGCCTTGGCCACCCGTTCGCCGGATCGGTCCAAACAGACGGTTGCCGAAAACCATATCCGAAATGTTTACCATGGATATGATGCATTATTAGAAGATGCTTCCATTGATGCGGTTTATATTCCACTTCCGAATCATCTCCATCATCCCTGGACCATAAAGGCATTAAAGGCAGGAAAGCACGTGTTGTGTGAAAAACCGATAGCCCGAAATGCCGCGGAAGCACAGGAAATGGCAGATGCTGCCCACACTGCCGGTCTGTTGCTCATGGAGGCTTTCATGTACCGTTTTCACCCCAGAAGTCTTCGCGTCAAACAGATGGTGGAGGACGGCGCCATCGGGACCCCCCGCCTGGTACGATCGGCTTTTTGTTATCGTATGGATGATGCCGCCTATCATAATGATTATGCTGAAAATGCAAGATTGAAGCCGGAGACAGGAGGCGGAGCCCTGCTCGACGTGGGTTGCTACGGAATCAGTACGGCCCGGTGGCTCTTGAATGCGGAACCGCTGGAAGTACAGGCTCAATCGGTTTACCACCCGGCAGGGGTTGATGTTCATCTGGTCGGAACCCTTCGCTTCCCCGATGATGCATTGGCATCCCTGGAAGCCAGTTTTATCTCGGCTTTACAGCAAACCTTCACCGTAGTCGGCGATGGGGGTGCAATCGATTTACCTCACGATGCATATATCCCCTGGGAAAAAGATGCGGTATTCACATTGCGGCATCATGATGAAGAGACGGGAGAAGAGAACAGGGTTAGGGGAGCGGATGAATATCAATTGATGGTGGAGCATTTCGCAGATGCGGTTTCGGGAATAACATCGCTTCGATTTTCACCCAATGATAGTATATCCAATATGAAAGCCATAGATGCAATGGGAACAGCGGCCAAAAGCGGTGAAACGGTTGTTTTGAGAAAATGATATCTTTGACCGATTCTCAATATACCGTTACTGAAGAGACATTTGATACCGTTTATTCTTATTGGCGGAATCCAAACCACAACTTACAGTGGACATGTATTTTTGTGACGCCTTTGTGGTTGAAGGTGTGGTGGCAGAGCTATGGTTCCGGGAAGGAACCCTGCCTGCTGGCGATTCGGTGCAAGGACAGGCTGATGGGCATCGCCCCGTTAATGGTGAAAAATAATGAAGCGCTCCTGATGGGCGATCCTGATGTTTGCGATTATCTGGATTTCATTGTTTCCCCTGGAAGCGAAGCCGTGTTTTTTGATATTCTCATCGGATATTTAAAAGCGCGGGGTATTGCCCGCCTCGATTTAAGGCCTATACGCGAAGATTCTTTAGCTTTTACACAACTTGTGGAGATTGCCGGACAGCAAAACTGCGATGTTCGCTCTGAATCGGAAGATGTTTCATATGAGATGGTGCTGCCGAAATCCTGGGATAAATACCTGCAGCTTCTAAACGGAAAACAACGGCACGAAGTCAGACGCAAATTCAGAAGACTTTACGAATCTTCACATGTCGATTTTCAACTGGTTGAGAACCGACATGAAGTAAAAGAAGCGATGGATATCTTTCTGGATCTTTTCAAAAAGAACCGATCGGATAAAGCCGCTTTCATGACGGATCGGATGACAACCTACTTCCGATCACTGGCCGATGCCATGGAAAAAGCACATATGTTGCGGCTTTTCCTGCTCAAGCTTGATGATGTTTACGGGGCTGCTGTTTTGTGTTTTGATGACGGTTCTACACTCTATATGTACAACAACAGCTATGACGATCAATTCAACTCATTGAGCGTGGGGATTCTTAGTAAAGCCCTTACGATAGAGCATGCTATCCGGAATGGTAGAAGGCGGTATGACTTTTTAAAAGGTGCTGAAACATACAAACAGCACCTGGGCGGTAAACCGGTTGCATTGTACCGGTGCCGGATCGGCTTGAACTGATCTTTATCGATCTTTTCATATCGGGATCTATAACCTAAAGGAAAGTATCATTGACTGAGTGGTTTTGGGGTTATTTTCGAACGATATTGTGTCGGTTTTTGTAAGAAGCGCTTAGCGAAATGGAGCGTTAAGAAATTGAAACTGTCTGAGTCCCGAGCGAAGCGAGGTCGAGTTTTTCAATTTCAGCGAAATGAGCTTAGCGCTTATCAAAAATCGGCACACCTAGAGAGGAAATAACCCCAAAACCACGGCAGCCTTGTTATTGGTTATAAATCTGTATTCTTATGACAGAAGCGGGACGACAAGAATTGAAAACGGATGCTCTAAAGATTGCGATGTTCAGCATTCATTCCAGTCCAATCGGTGAGTTGGGAACCAGGGATACCGGCGGAATGAGTGTCTACATCCGGGAGCTTGCCCAAGAGTTGGGCAAACACGGACACCGGGTGGACATATATACACGGCACAACCATAATAACCCGACGACCGTCATGCACCTGCATGATCATGTCCGTCTGATTCATTTAAACATCGGGGAAAACGGACAGGTGTCCAAAGTCAATTTGTATCCGCTTTTGGAAGATTTTTTTAAAAAACTTGAAGAATTTAGAATAGCGGATGATTGTCACTACGATCTCATTCACAGCCATTACTGGCTTTCCGGCCGGCTGGGGCATTGGGCACAGGATCTCTGGAACAAACCTCACATGGTCATGTTTCACACATTGGGGGCGATCAAGAATCTGACCGGTGTCGGCCTTCCTGAACCGGAGCTTCGGATCACGAATGAAAAGAGACTGGTCAGGTCATGTCATCGGATTCTGGTGGCAACAGAAAGGGAAAAAGAACTTCTGCTCGATCATTATGATGCCTTGCCCGGAAAAATCGGTGTCGTTCCCTGTGGTGTGAATCTGAATCTTTTTCAACCTGTGGATCGAGCTGTCGCTCGCCGGCAACTGGGCTTCAAACAAAATGAATCGATGATTCTCTATGTGGGTCGTTTCGAACCGTTGAAGGGACTGGATCGGCTGCTGGAAGCCGTAACCCATTTGCGCGATTATCGAATAAGACTGGTGATTATCGGAGGGGATGGGCCTGAAACCACGGAAACCCAAAACTTGATGCAGCTGTCTCAAAAGTGGGGCATTCAAGATACCGTTACTTTTGAAGGAAGAATTGCTCAGGAGAATCTTCCGCCTTATTACAGTGCAGCAGATGTCCTGGTGGTACCTTCCCATTACGAGAGTTTCGGTTTGGTGGGACTCGAATCCCTGGCCTGCGGAACCCCCGTGGTTTCAACCAAAGTCGGTGTTTTGGACCGTTTGCTTCAAGAGGGCATGAACGGCAGCATCGTATCAAACGGGTGCCCGAAAGCTCTGGCATCGTCAATCGAGACATTCATTAACGGAACATCGTTGAAGGATGCATCCGCAGAAGCGATTCGGACATCTATTAAGAATTACAGCTGGTCAAACGTAGCGACGGCTATCATCGACGAGTATAAGGCTGTTTGTAATCATCATCCTATCCCTCCTGATCCGAACGATTCCAAAAAATAATGCTTATTATTACAAATATCAGTATTTGGTTGTATAGAAAGCGCAAGTTAAGCAATATCGGCTTTGAAGATAATCCGATTCGCGGACATGTGAAACTCGCACATAAGGGAGCGTAACACCGAACAGGGCTTCGAAATAAACAAAACATCACTAAAAATACAGCATTTGGGTTTACTGCAGCACCTACATGCTGTTCGATGTAACGCTCCCTAATGCACTCAGACAATCACACGCGCACGAATCGGACCACCTCCAAAGCCTATTCCAGTATCCTACTTGGTCTTTCTATATAGCCACCTAACAGTAAATAGGTTTTTAAATCCGTTGGTTCCGGTTTAACGTAACCCTTAGAATACGAACGAGGAGGTTTTCAATGACGACAGCGGTTGATGTGATGGTTATAGCGGCGCATCCGGATGATGCCGAATTCGGCGTGGCCGGAACCGTAGCGAAGTGGGTCAATACCGGCCGGCAGGTAGTATACGTCGTTTGCACCAATGGCAACAAAGGAACCAGTGATCGTGACATGAAACCGGAACAACTGGCTGCGATTCGCGAAAAAGAACAGTTGGCCGCAGCGAAAACGTTAGGGGTTCGTGAGGTAGAATTCCTCGGTTATCCCGACCAAGGCCTGGAGGATACCCCGTCGTTTCGAAAACAGATCGTGAGGATGATCAGAAAATACCGCCCCAAAATCGTTGTGACCTCAGATCCGTACAGGCGGTATGTATGGCACCGGGATCATCGCATCGTCGGTCAGGTGGTTCTTGATGCACTGTTTCCCTTTGCCAGAGACCATCTGGCTTATCCGGATTTCCTAGAGGAAGGTTTAGAACCTCATAAAGTCGAAGAGGTATGGTTTTGGGCTTCCGAAGATATTAATTATCGTTCCGATATTACGGATACCTTTCATCTCAAACTCTCTGCCTTGCGGTGCCATGAGAGTCAAATCCGTGAGATGAACCGGCCGAATTTTGATGATTGGCTGAGAGATCGTTACCGGACGCTGGCTGAGGGAGAAGATTTCGAGCTGGCGGAAGCCTTTCATCGGGTAGAGCTGCCGAAGTGAGAGTTTACCAGTTACCAGTTTGCCAGTATCAAAACAACTGGCAACTGGTAAACTGGCCAACTGATTACCCGAATGTTTTTACGATAATATCCTCCAGTTTCCTTTTCGGGACATGATGCGCCTGATTGTCGTCCCGCCAGTATACCGTTGAACCGCCTTCTTCCACGTCATCGAGCTGTACGATTTCCTTTGGTTTACCGAGTGCCACAACCATGAGGATCTCGTATTTTTCATCGATTTCCAGATCAGCTCTAACCACATCCTTTTTTACCGTTGCCAGCATGACACCGCCTAACCCTTTTTCTACTGCTCCGAGAAGCATATTCGTAATGGCGATACCAGGGTCCATTCCAGCCATCCCGATGGTTGTATCACCCAAAACGATGATATACGCTGTGGGCCTTTCCCCTTCTTCCGGACCCGGCCAGTCTTTCAGGGCACCGGCCCATCCGATCTGTTCGGAAATCTTTGCGTTGGTCTCAGGATCACAGACCAGAATATATTTAAGCGGTTGCTTGTTTGCACCTGAGGCTGAGACTCGAGCCAGATCTACCAGCTCTTTTAAGGTCTCCATGCTGATTGGGGTATCTTGATGGAATCTGCGATAGCTTCTGTTTTTAAGAATAAGGTCCTTGATCACTTTTAAGCCTCCTTTTCTGATTTGAGATGGGTTGATTGATTGTCTTCAAAATTGCAATGTCAGAAATTCCTTTAGATGCTACATAATATTCATCATATATCCGAAAGGCAAATTTGATTTGATACATCCTCACCGGCTTTTAGGTCTTTTGAATATATCTTAACAAATCCGGAATTGGGTGATATTTTGTTTACTGGCAATTTTACCTCTGATACCCATATGGTAACGTTTCTCTTGCATGGAACGAAGACAACATTGGATATCATGAAGGCTTTTCCGATAGGTAAGCCGGGCAACGGCATTCGGCTTAAGCAATGAAGAAATCGCCGAGGCCATGAGGCGGGAGTAAAGGTTAGGGAGGAAGAATGGAAAACATCGTCGAGCAACTGAAATATGTCCTGTCTCCGAAATCAGTGGCAGTTGTCGGAGCATCTTCTGATTTTTCAAAATTCACCGGAAGAACCGCAAAATATTTGCTGAAGCACGGATTCACGGGAAAATTCTATCCGGTCAACCCGAAAAGAGACGAAATTGCCGGTCATCCATGCTATCCCACCGTCAAAGATCTCCCCGAACCGGTGGATACGGTATTTATTCAAATCCCCGCCCGTTTTGTTCCCGGGGTGTTGGAAGAATGCATTGAGATAGGGGTTAAAAGCGCCATCATTCACAGCGCCGGTATGGGCGAAGAAAATAAAGAAGGCAAAAAGCGTCAGGAAGCCATAAGATCCATGGCCGGCGAGGCCGGTATGCGGGTGGTGGGCCCCAATTGCGCCGGGATCGTTAATATTGCCGAAAAAATCATATTGTCACCTGTCGTTTGCTATGAGTTGGATACCCTTACGAAAGGCCGGATCGGGTTGGTTTCTCAAAGTGGTGGACTGACAGGGGCCTATGTGGCAAGGGCTGCAGCAAGAGGGATCGGTTTCAGTTATGTGATCTCAACCGGAAACGAAATGGATCTGGAGGCATGCGACTACATCGAGTATCTGCTTTATGACAGCCGAACCGATGTAATCGCCGTATTTCTTGAGGCGTTGAGGAACGGAAAACGATTTCTTGAAATCGCGGAATTTGCCGTTCAGGCGGGCAAACCGATTATTGTGCTCAAAGTCGGCCGAACCCGTGTGGGAGCACGGGCTGCCGCCTCTCACACAGGCGCCTTAACTGGGGAGGATTCCATATACGAAGCAGTTTTTAAACAGAAAGGGGTCATCCGTGTAGAAGCACTGGAGGACCTTTTCGAGGTTTCATCTCTTTTCTGTAAAGTAACACCTCCCAAGGGAAACCGTGTGGGTGTGATCACCACCACCGGCGGCGGTGCTACCCTTTTTGCCGAAGCCGGTGCCCAGGCCGGTTTGGATTTTCCGATGCCGTCTGATGCGGCGGTTAAGACGGCGACCGAATTCCTGCCCAGTTTTGCGGCAAAATCCAATCCCATGGATGTGACCATGGCCGGTGCAGGTGGAGGGTTTAAAAAAGGTCTTGCGGTCATGTTGGATGACCCCAGTTTCGATATGGTTGTCGGTGTGGTGGGGACATCCAGCCAATTTGCACCGGAGTTGGGTGTAAAACCGATCCTGGAGATTCATAAAAATGCGCGAAAACCCTTAGTCGCCTTTTGTAACCCCAATGCTGAAGAAGCATTGAGGTTGTTTGAACGAAACGGCATTCCTTCGTTTCGCACACCGGAGGCCTGCGGAAGGGGACTGGGATACCTGGCAACGTATGGACACTTTCTGGAAAAACTAAAAAAGCCCTTAAAGAAGGCAGATTCTCCGGTACTCACAGAACCCATTCAACGGGAAGTTCGATCGATTTTAGATAAACCCGGCGGTTCATTAAATGAATATGACAGCAAACGAATACTTGCTGCATACGGAATTCCCATCACCCTTGAATCGGTCGCTAAAGATCTGAAGGAAGTGAAAGCAATTGCAAAAAAAATCGGGTACCCGGTTGCCGTCAAGATCATTTCTGCCGACATTCTGCACAAGACAGAAGCCGGCGGAATTAAACTTATGGTGGAATCTGAAACTGACCTTGAAAAGGGATTTGCGGAGGTGCTTGCGAGTGCAAAGGCATATAACGCCGATGCGGATGTGTACGGCGTTCTGATTCAAGAAATGGCAACAGGTGGCGTTGAAGCCATGGAGGTGATTGTTGGTGCCTACCGGGATGAAACTTTCGGCCACACCCTGATGTTCGGTTTGGGAGGCGTTTTTGTGGAGGTGTTCAAGGATGTGGCGCACAGGGTCGTACCGATCTCAGAGCAGGATGCACGGGAAATGATCCTTGAAACCAAAGGGTCTGTGCTGATGAAAGGATATCGTGGCAAAGAGAAGATGGATATCGGAGTTGTAGTTTCAACATTGCAGAAGGTCGGCAAGTTGTTGGAGGATTTCGGGGACCGGATTTTCGAATTGGATATCAACCCTTTGATCGTGTATCCGGAGGGCAAGGGCGGGGTTGCCGTTGATGCTTTGATCCGCATAGACTGAATAAGAAGAAAGAAGGAGATAAAATGGATTTTCAAATGAGCATGGAGCAACGAATTTTTCGAGATAGCGTACGAAAACTTGCCAGGGACCAATTTTCGGAAAAGGCGTTTACCTGGGATAAAGAAGACAAGTATCCCTGGGAAAATGCAAAAATTCTAGCAAACAACGAACTCATGGGTATACGCATCCCGGAAGAAGACGGGGGCCAGGGCGCCACGCTGATGGATGCCGTCATCGCCATTATGGAAATCACCAAGGTCTGCCCGCATACAGCCGATGTCTTTCAGGCCGGAAATTTCGGAGCCATCCAGCAGATCGCGTTTTTAGGAAACGATTTTTTAAAGCAAGAAGTACTGCCGAAACTGCTGAGCGGCGAGACGATCATCACCGCTGCTATGTCCGAGCCAAATGCAGGATCCGCGGTCACTGATCTGGAAACCACAGCACGGTTCGATGGAGACGATGTGGTGATCAATGGAAGCAAGATTTTCAATTCAAACGGAAACCATGCCGGCTATTTTTGCGTGTGGGTCAGATTCGGAGAGGGAGTCGCATCTTCGGGCGCTGTGATTGTGCCGGATACGGCTCCCGGGTTTTCCCGGGGAAAGGTGGAGCGACACATGTCCGGAGAAAACCATGTGGCGCTTTATTTTGATGACTGCCGGGTACCCAAAGAGTATGTCCTCATGTCCGAGCAGGGGTTTCGAAAGTTAATGCAGGTTTTTAATGTGGAGCGTCTCGGAAACGCCAGTCGTTCGCTGGCCTGTGCAGAGCTTGCCTATGAGATGGCATTGAACCATTCCAAGGAGCGGCAACAGTTCAATCGCCCCATATGCGAGTTTCAGGGAATTCAGTGGAAGCTGGCCGATATGAAATTGCGGATCGAGCAGACCCGATGGATGTTGTTCAAGGCGGTAGTGGAAGCCGACAAGGGGCTTCCCAGTGCGCTGGACTCATCCCTTGCAAAACTTTCCTGCAACGAAACCGCAGAGTTTGTCTGCCGGGAAGCGATTCAGATTCACGGCGGGTACGGAATATCCACGGAATACCCTTTAGCCTATCTCTACGCGCGTGCAAGAGCCTGGATGGTGGCCGGCGGATCGGTGGAGATGCTGAGAAACCGGATCGCATCCGAGGTATTGAATCGACGCTTCAGTCAAAGGCCGCCAAAACCGACAAAGGCTTCATGAAAAGGCCATCTGAAGATAGATTAGAAACTCCACATGCTCCCTCATTGGTTGCTGCATGGGTTGAAAGAGAGGACCCGCTTGCCAAAGTCGGAGATAGCGGGTAGATAAAAGGATTAGCTGGAATCAAGATGAAAGGGCTATGACTCGACGGTTTGTCCGACAGGCAATGATGAATGATTGAGACAATTGCTATTGTTTGTGGTGGTGGTGACCTTGGCTCCGGGGTTGTGCACCGGCTGCAACGATGCGGTTTTAGCGTGCTGATCCTCGAAATTTCGGAACCGCTCGTTGTCAGACGTACGGTGTCATTTGCACAGGCAGTCATTGACGGGGAAGCGGCGGTCGAGGGTGTGAAGGCCTTGCGGGCCAGTACTGCGATTGAGGTACGGAATGCCTGGTCGCAAGGATTTATCCCGGTGATGGTTGACCCTGAGATGAACATTGCAAACCAAATCCGGCCCGACGTGATCATTGACGCCACACTGGCTAAACGTGATACCGGTCTGCGCAAGGGCATGGCACCGATCACGATTGCGCTCGGCCCCGGGTTTGAAGCCGGTGTTCATGCTGATGTCGTCATCGAGACCAACAGGGGCCATAACCTGGGACGGCTGATCTTTGATGGTTGTGCAGAGCCCGACACCGGCATCCCGGGGCTGGTCAAGGGGTACGGTGCCGAACGTGTGCTCAGGGCTCCATGCAGCGGCAGGGTTAGGCATGTGCGCGATATCGGAGCCGAGGTCAAACAAGGCGATATCATCTGTTATGTTGACAGCGCACCGGTAACCGCGCCGTTTGATGGTGTCGTCCGAGGCCTGATTATGAACGGGCACCGTGTACCGGTGAAATTGAAAATCGGTGATGTGGATCCCCGTCCGATTAAGGAACATTGCTACACCATTTCCGATAAGGCCCGCGCTCTTGGCGGCTCGGTGCTGGAGGCAATACTGTATCTGAGGCGATATAAAAACCTATGAGAATCGCGGGTCAATGAAAAGGATGCGCCGATTAGTTACGTTTGACATTTAGATCATTTGACATTAAACACGCGTTAAGTATCTTTATCTTGCAGGGCTATGGAGAAATTGATGGACGTTGTTGCCCGCGTTTCAGAGCTTTTAAAAAAAGGAGAAACGCTTTGCCTGGCCACAGTCGTGGAATCTGACGAGCGGGGTGTTCCGGCCGGGCATAAAGCAATAGTCTTACGTGATGGATCCCTGGAGGGATCACTTGGATCAGAACCACTGGATAATAAACTGCGTGATCTTTCCCCAACATTTTTTCACGAAAATAAAAGCCGTACGGTTGCCGTTGAAAATAGGGCCAGAATCTTTATTAATATCCTCGCGCCCGAGACCAAGTTGCTTGTATGTGGAGCAGGCCACATTGCCGTACCGCTATCCCAATTTGCACTCCAGGTGGGATTCCGTGTGACGGTGCTGGACGATCGCCCCGATTTTGCCGACCCCTCTCGTTTTCCAAACTGTGAAGTGATGGCGGAAGATTTTACGGAGACCCTACATGCTATGCCGTTAAGCCCGTCCACCTATGTCGTGGTGATCACAAGGGGTCATGAGCATGATGCGGAGTGTCTGGCTGAGATATTAAAAAAAGAAACCGCCTATATCGGCCTTATCGGTAGCCGCCGCAGAGTTCGTTTTGTGCTCGAGATGCTGGGCAGAGATGGCATACCCCAAGAGCGCCTGAATAAAGTATTTACCCCGATTGGGCTTCCCATCGGTGCTGAATCACCGGATGAGATTGCCCTGTCCATTATATCCGAACTTGTATGTGTTCGGCGCAAAGGTCCGGCACAGGCACGTACCATACGCACTGCTGTGGGAATTGACCCATGACAGATCAAGAAATTTTTCAAAAACTTGTTGAACTAAAAGATCGCGGCATAACCGTAGGTCTGGCCACTATTGTTGACGCTGTCGGTTCCACACCCCGGGAGGTCGGTGCTAAAATGATTGTATGCGTCGACGGCACGCTATACGGAACCGTGGGCGGAGGGTGCGGAGAGAGTCAAATTAAGAGTGCGGCTCTGCGCGGTATCCTGACAACAAAAAAGCCTGAACTCCTCGAAATAGATCTCACCGATGATTTCGGTACAAAAGGCGGAGATGTATGCGGAGGAAGGATGTGGGCATTTGTGGAACCGTTATGAATGTTCTATAATATAGGTAATACCTTGAGTGTTCGATTTAATTTAAAGTTCTATTAGATATCTGTATGGCCATATATCGATTCCTGCAAATCAATCCAGGATCAAATCTATCCTTTCCTTCACACTATCTTCAAATACATTAAAACCAAGATTTTCTTAATCCCGGACATGTTGAGATTTGTTTATAGACTATAGTATGAAGCAGATATATGATTTTCGGAATATAGATTGACCACAATTGAAAATGAAAGGGTTAATGATGACGCAGTTTATAGATTTAAGCATCAGCATAGAACCGGACCTTCCCAGCGATCCTCCCATGATGATTCCTAAAATAGATTATGTCGACCACAAAATGGGTGCAGAGCAGATGAAGGATTTTTTCCCGGGAGTGACCACCGAAGACCTGCCCGATGGGCTCGGGTGGGCGGTCGAGATGATATCGTTAACCACTCACTCCGGGACCCATCTGGATGCTCCCTATCACTATCATCCCACCATGGATAAAGGGACTCCTGCTTTAACCATTGATGAAATACCTTTGGAATGGTGTTTTAGCGATGGTGTCCTTTTCGACTTTCGGCACAAGGGGGACGGGGAACGGATTACCGTTGAGGATCTTAAAAAGGAACTGAAACGAATAGCGTATACCATCAAACCCCTGGACATTGTTCTTATTCAAACCGGTGCAGAAGAAGCCTGGGGCACACAGGAATATCTTGTAAAAGGTGCCGGTATGGATAAGGAGAGCACCCTGTTCCTGACTGAGCAAGGAGTGAAAGTGACCGGCATTGATGCCTGGAGCTGGGATCGCCCGCTTCCTTTTCTTGCAAAAGAATTCCAGGATACCGGCAATCCACAGGTTATCTGGGAGGCGCATTTTGCGGGAATAGAAATCGGGTACTGCCACATGGAGAAGATGGCAAACCTTTCCGCCATCGGCAAACCGCATGGTTTTAAGGTTTGTTGCTTTCCGGTAAAAATCAAAGGGGCTAGTGCGGGCTGGGTGCGGCCGGTTGCCATCGTTTAGCATCATCGCTTCGTGACAATGAGACCTGTTGAAATGAAGTACAGCTTATTTATATTCAGGATACTTGATCTCCTCAAAAGGTATTTCAGGAGTAAATATTTCAACATG
>CAYSUA010000019.1:0-20219 GCA_964433795.1 uncultured Desulfobacteraceae bacterium
AAAATCCGTTTAATGACCTCTTCCAGGCTCTGCTGCCAGGGTTTCTGCTTTACTCCAAAACTGCGCCTGATTCGATCACAGTTCAATGCAGCATACGCCGGTCTTTCAGCCTGGGTCGGATATTCTGAAGTCGTGATGGGTCTGACAACCGGCGGTTTGACGGATTGAATCCGTCCGACCACCTTGAATATGGTTTCCGCAAACCGGTGCCAGCTGGTAATCCCTTTGCCACAGAAATGATAGGTTCCCCAGGCGGGTTTGGATGCTTTGAAAATGTGCTCGGCAGTGGATAAAATAGCAGCAGCAAGATCCGTTGCACTGGTGGGACACCCGAACTGATCGGAAACCACGGATAGCTCCTGCCGTTCCTTTCCCAACCGGATCATTGTCTTAACGAAATTGTTTCCGTAAACACCGTACAGCCATGACGTCCGGATGATAATATGCATGGGCAGGAGAGAATCGATGGCCTGCTCGCCGGCCGCTTTGCTTTTACCATAAATACCCAGGGGTAATACCGGATCATCTTCCACATAGGGTTCGCTTTTCTTACCGTCAAATACGTAATCTGTTGATACGTGAATCAGGGGAATATCGTGATCGACACAGATCTTCGCCAGATTTTCAGCCCCATCCCTGTTGACCCGAAAAGCTGCTTCCGTTTCCGATTCCGCCTGATCAACATTGATATAGGCCGCAGGGTTAATAACAAGATCCGGCTGGACCCCTTGAAAGATTTTTTTGATCTGATCAAAATCCGTGATGTCTAGTTCATCTTCGGATATCGGAACCGCTACGAATGAATAGTCGACAACCTGCCGGATTAATTCAAAACCGAGTTGCCCGGTTGTTCCGGTAATAAGCGCTTTCACGTTTGACTTTCAAATTTGAATAGGTGTTCTGATGGAATTTCCGACAGGCAGGGATATTTTTCATCTTTTGCAGAAAGAATGGGCTCTTTTATGGGCCAGTCAATGGATAGGTCCGGGTCCGACCATAAGACGCCCTTTTCATCTTCCGGAGAGTAAAAATCGGTGCATTTGTATAAAACATGGGTGGTTTCGCTTAACACGCAGAATCCGTGGGCAAACCCTTCGCTCAGAAAAATCTGACGATGATTTTCACCGGACAAATG
This sequence comes from uncultured Desulfobacteraceae bacterium, assembly GCA_964433795.1. GTDB lineage: Bacteria > Desulfobacterota > Desulfobacteria > Desulfobacterales > SURF-15 > DUZK01. Next base: position 1,136 of record CAYSUA010000019.1, read on the forward strand.
AACCCCGACCCAATTGCCGAATGTGGGAGATCCCTTTCGAATATCCACGGCCACGTCATATATCTCCCCTGTTATGACCTGTATCAGTTTCGCCTGAGACTGGGGTAGCTGATAATGCATTCCTCTCAGGGTGTTTCGGCTGGAATAAGATAGATTGTCTTGAACAAACGTTTTATCGATATAGCTGTCCCGGTATCGTTTTTGGTTATGGGTTTCCATGAAAAAACCGCGATGATCTCCGAAAACAGCCGGTTCTATGATGTATACGCCGTCCAAATCGGTCGGCAAAACGTTCATGATAATTCACCTGCATACTGCAACATATCCAATAGATACTGTCCATAACTGTTCTGACTCAACGGCTGAGCGAGTTCCTTTACCTGCTCCGCATCGATATATCCCATCCGATAGGCAACCTCTTCAAGGCATGCGATTTTCAATCCCTGGCGCTCTTCGATTACTTCAATAAATTTGGAAGCCTGCATCAAAGATTCGTGGGTACCGGTGTCCAGCCACGCTGTTCCCCGACCGAGTTTTTCCACATGAAGCTTGCCCATCTCTAAATATGTCGCGTTCACATCCGTGATCTCAAGTTCCCCCCTGGCAGAGGGTTTCAGGTTGGCCGCAATGTCCAGCACCTGATTGTCGTAGAAATATAGGCCGGTCACCGCGTAGTTCGATTTTGGAGTTTTCGGTTTTTCCTCAATATGGACGGCTTTACCGTCCTTGTCGAAAGTAACGACACCGTAACGCTCTGGATCCTTCACCCAATAACCGAATATGGTGGCTCCGTTATTCCTTTCTCGGGCCCGATTCAGTCTCTCGGAAAGCGCATAGGCATAGAAGATGTTATCCCCCAAAACCATGCAGACAGAACCGTTTCCCACGAATTCACGCCCGATGATGAATGCCTGGGCCAGTCCTCCGGAATGTGGCTGTTCGGCGTATTCAAAAGAAATCCCCCATTGGGACCCGTCCCCAAGCAGTTGTTTAAAAAGCGGCAGATCATGGGGGGTCGAAATGATTAGGATTTCACGGATTCCGGCCAAAAACAGCACGGACAGCGGATAGTAAATCATGGGCTTGTCATAAATGGGTAATATTTGCTTGCTGACGACCCGGGTCAGGGGATAAAGTCGGGTACCCGAGCCGCCTGCCAGAACAATTCCTTTCATTTTGCTGCCTTTCCGGATGAAATTGCGTTCAATGATCATTGTTGTGGGTTGTTGTGTTCAGGATATTACTTTTTGGCCTCCTTCGATCTGTCCGGAACAATCTCAAGCCAGTAACCATCAGGGTCTTCTATGAAATAGATCCCCATCTTTTCATTCTCATAACATATACAGCCCATTTGCTTGTGCTGTTCATGGGCGGCATCAAAATCATCGGCGATAAAAGCCAAATGATACTCGCCTTCTCCCAAATCGTAAGGTTTATCCCGATCTCTCAACCAGGTCAGCTCCTGTGTAAATTCGGTGGTTTCGTCTCCCAGAAACACAATAATGAAGCTGTCGTCATCGGCCACTCTTCTGCGCACTTCAACCAGCCCGAGTGCTTCCTTGTAGAAATTCAAGCTTTTCTCAAGGTCAAATACGTTATAGTTGTTGTGGTAAAATTTGTACTTCATTGCGATTCCTCCTTTTTGGTTGAAATAAGATCTTGACGAAGGGTTCCAGCTATAACATATTACCAGACGGTTTTAAAGCGGGGTGTTGGGTTAAATTCCTATCTTCAAATTGAATTAAACAAGTTAAATTGGCGGTATCGACGCGATGACTGAAAACAAAAAGTTTGATGTCACATCCATCGGCTCCACCATGATCCGGCTATCGGTACCCTCCGGAGAACGTCTTGAATCTGCAAATACCTACACGGTGCACACCGCCGGCACCGAAGCCAACACCCTTACGGCATTATCGAGAATGGGTAAAAAAACGGCTTGGGTTTCCAGATTAAAACGGGATGCATTGGGGCAGCGAGTGGAGAACGATATTCACAAATTCGGCGTGGATACATCCCGGATCATATGGTCAGAATCGGATCGGAATGAGGTTTTCTATGTCGAATACGGGGCAAGCCCAAGAGGCATAAAGGTCATATACGACCGTTTAGGATCGGCATTATCGAAAATTCACTGGGAAGAGATCGACCAAGATCATCTTCTAAATACCCGCTTTCTTCATATGACCGGAATATTGCCTGCGCTTTCCGATAATTGCCGGATCGTCACGCAACAGGCAATGGCTGCAGCAAAAGACGCCGGTGTTAAAGTTTCCTTTGATGTGAATTATCGAAGCAATCTATGGACCCCGGAGGAAGCCGGAAAAGCGATCAGACCGCTCATCGGTTTATGCGATATTCTCTTCCTTACGCGGGAAGATGCTAAAGATCTGTTTAATCTTTCCGGAGACCCGGACCACATATTGCAATCTGTCATGGAGTTGTTTCAACCGGAAATCTGTGTAATCACCTTAGGGGGAGAAGGGGCGGTTGCTTCTGATGGAAACCGGCGTTATTCAAGCAATGCCTATAAAGTCGAAATCATCGATCGGCTGGGAGCCGGAGACAGCTTTACTGCCGGGTTTCTTTGCGGATATCTGGAAGGATCCATGGAGAAGGGGTTGCAGTACGGTTTGGCCATGGCGGCTTTGAAACTCGGAATAAAAGGCGATTACTTCATCTCGAACAGAGAAGAGGTATTACGATTAATCGACACGACCGGGAGGCGTGAGATTGGACGTTGAAAGAATGGAGTAGAAACTATGGAAAAATTCAGTCTAAAAGGAAAACGGACATTGATAACCGGGGGCAGCAGAGGGATCGGATTCGGATACGCCAAGGCATTTGCAGAATGCGGATCCCATCTGGTTCTGGTCGCCAGGACGGAAGATACGCTGAAGAAAGCAAAAAACGAATTGGACCCATTCGGCAGAGAGGTGCACACCTATGCTTTTGATATGAATCGGGTGGAGGAAATCGAAGCCTTCTATTCAAAGGTCGTGGAAGATACCGGGGGGATAGACATCCTGCTAAACAACGCCGGTGGAACCCGGCGGGGACCGGCCGAAACCATCTCCCATGAAGATTGGGCATTCGTTATCAATCTGAATCTGACTTCGGTATTCAAGATGAGCCAGGCATTTGCCAAAGAGCGCATTCGAAGTGGAAAAAAGGGGAAGATCATCAACACAGCTTCACTCATGAGCGATTTGGTTCGAAAAGACAATTCGCCTTATGCTGCATCCAAGGGGGGAATCCGCCAGTTGACAAAAGCCTTGGCCATCGACTGGGCGCCGCACAATATCAATGTGAATGCCATCGGGCCGGGATACTTCAAAACAGAATTAACGAAAGCACTGTGGGAAGACGAAGCGTTCGACTCCTGGGTGACGGGTAGAACACCCATGGGAAGGTGGGGAAATCCGGAAGATCTCGGTCATGCAGCCGTTTTTCTGGCGTCTCCTGCGGCTGATTTTATAACCGGTCACATCTTATACGTGGATGGCGGTTTTATAAGCTGCTTTTAAGGGAGAATCGGTTCGCGGAGTTACACCTCTTGGTCCATCTTTGTAACGTATTCCGCGACTTCTTCCATAATCAAACTGAAATCCTCTGCCTCAAGCCCGACAACCCCCATGGCATTGTCATCCATTTTGTACAGCATTCCGTCAACCCCCGTACCGATACCGCTCATCAGGGCAATTGAGTCCGCTAGGTGCAGGATATAGGCCAGTTTATCATCCTGTGAGAGATGCGGATGGTGATGATATCGGATGGCAAGCGACAGCTCTTCAGGAATATTCCATTTCTTGCACGCTTCGGATGCGATCTCAGCATGGTCAAAGCCGAGGATCGCCTTTTCCGCCGACAGGAACGTTTTGTGACCGTTATTCATCATGGCATCGAACGTGTCTTTCAATTCCAAAACATGGTTATTAAGAATCAGTTTCCCCGAATCATGGATCAGTCCGGCAGAAAACGCATCATCCGCAAGATTCGGCGCCTTCTTTTTCGCAATTTTTCTGCATCCAAAGGCAACGGCCATGGAATGTTTCCAAAGGGCCCCGGCTTCAAGATGATAACCTTCCAATGCGTTTCCGATCAGATTCGAGGAACCGGCCATGGTGACGAGCTCCCCCAGTGTTTTTTGCCCAAGCACAACAGATGCATGCTGAATGGATGATACCTTGCCGCTTAAACCGTAATAGGGAGAATTGGCCATTCGCAGCACCTTGGTGGCAATGCCCTGGTCGGTTTCAAGAACATCTGATAGTTCTTGAAATCCGGAATTCTTATCCCCCATGATCTTTCGTGCTTTCATCAATACTTGAGGCATTGGCGGTAAGTCTTTTAAAGATCTAAGTATTTTTGCCTTTAACTTTTCACTGTCAACTGCAGGCGAGCTCTCTTCAGCGCCTGCGGATTCCGCTGGTTGTTCCTGCCCTTCCTGGTTTCTAAGATCGACTGATATCTTATTGTTGCATGCTTTGCAGGCAAAACTGAACATCTTTCCAACCGGCAGACGATCATCCGGAAAGTTATATATCTCGCTGCATGATGGGCAATCAATTTTCATCCTATTTCTCCATTTTTTGAACGTCTCATTAACACAACCCGAGAATCAGTTATCGTCGGTTACCAGACTGCCTTTTCCTACCCGATAGCCCCTCTAAACCCATGAATTACGTGATATCTATTTTACCTGTACCGATATCGAGACTAATAGAACGAATATCGGCCCCCCCTGTCTTTTCCATTTTAACGGCCAGATTGGCTTGCTTTAACGCATCGCTCATAGAGGCTACGATCTTAGGCCCCATCCTTATTTCAGGCGGCATATTCATCATTTCAGATCCACCAGCAAAGGCAACTGTCAGGGGCGGCTTTACGCCTTTTTTTCCGAGCTGTTCCAGAGCGAAAGGAATTGCTGTATTTGCATATTTTGCCGGATTGTCCGGTGTAGGTGAAACTGAGTTGGCCGCCAAAACATGTATTCCGACAGCTATTTTTTGTATCGGGCTGTATAAAATCACCCCAACCCCTACTCCAATCCGATCGATTTTCATTTCTCCCTGATCGGCGACTGCGCATTCCATTATTTTTACTGCTGTCATTGACATAGGCTTATCCCATCCCTTTGTAATACGTTCTATACCGGCAGATTATTCTGATACCTACTTCAGCAAAAACCATACCAATACCAGTAATATTCCCTGCCAAGAGATATCGATGGTGTTACCAAACCACCCTCACATCACCGGATATTCATAACTATCTAATTTGACTAATAATATAATTATAGAAGGGGCTTCTTAAACAAACGAAAAACTTCAATAATCATCCCTGTCAATTTAGCTCTCGTCAAATTTATGACAAAACTTTAGATGTTTCGCCGAAATAATGCATGCAATCCATCTAACCTTCGGACGCCTTGGAGTTGGAGCATCCTCGACTTTTCGCGTAGAATCTTAATTGTTATTTGTTTGGTATTTAATATTTGTGATTTGGAATTTCCGGTTTATCCGGGTTAGGGTCTATGATATAAAAAACCTCCTTCAAACAAATTCTAAACCCAACAGAGACAATAATCAGTATCGTGTATGCGATAAAACCCGGCGGGGAACCCGGAATTTCGATATGAACAACAGTAGGATTTTTGATGTTATTGTCGTAGGAGCCGGGCCATCCGGCGGTATGTTATCCTACTACCTATCTCAAAAGGGACTGGACGTCCTTGTGGTGGAGAAGAAAAAGCTCCCGAGGTACAAGCCCTGTGGCGGTGCATTAACCCGCCGGGTGATATCGGTTCTTCCCTTTGACATCAGCAGTGTAATTGAAGATTATGCCCACACCGCCATACTCAACGTTCAAAACGAAACAATCTTTCAAAGGACAAATAATAATCCCGTCCTCGGAATGGTCATGCGAGACCGATTTGATGCTTTTTTGATTCAAAAGGCCGAGGACTCCGGTACGGCGATATTAGATGATGCATCCTTTATATCGTTATCTGAGAAAAACGGATATTCGATTGTCCAAACCTCCAAGGGAAGCCATAAAACCAGAATTATAGTCGGCGCCGATGGCGTAAACAGCCGAGTTTCAAGAGTGCTGGGGCTATTGAATCAATTTGACCGCATGTTTGCAATCGAGGCTGCGATCGTTCCGGGAGATCATGGAATAATGGATCGATACCGGCAATCCGCTGTTTTTGACCTTGGTATCATTCCCAGAGGCTATGGATGGGTCTTTCCAAAAAAAGATCATCTATCAGTCGGCGTTCTGACTTCTGCAAAATCAAGACGCCGGCTGAGGCATTATCTGAATACTTACATCAAATGCAAAGATCTGGGACGGGCGGTTTCCATACGGTCTATATGCGGTCACTCGATTCCTCACAGCCCCAGTAAGACAAATACCTATGCAAACCCAAAAGGGTTGCTGGTGGGGGATTCGACGGGAATGGTGGACCCCATAACAGGGGAAGGCATCTATTATGCCGTAAGGGGCGCCGATATCGCTGCCCACAGTATTTTACAATACTTCTCAAATAATCGCCCCATTGAAGAATACGATACCGATTTAAAAAGAGAATTGCTGTATGATTTAACCTGTGCCAGAAAATTGGCTTTTATTCTTTATAAAATTCCTTCCATAGCCCACCGGGTTCTTAAAGCCCATGGCAATCGGATCGGCGCAAGCCATTTGGATATCATTACCGGCCGGAAGACTTATGGTGAGTTGTTCAGCGATGTATTCAGTTTTGAAGGATTCCGCGCCCTGCTGTCGCCGGGCTCATGATTAGACGCCGTTTGCCTTTGCTATGATTTCCCAGGCATCTTCCGCTGTTTCAACAAACTGAAAGATTTTAAGATCTTTTTCGGCGACCACACCCTCCTCAACCAGGGCATTAAAATTAATGATTTTCTTCCAAAAATCCTTACCGAATAAAAGGACCGGAATCGGTTTGATTTTTCGGGTCTGAATGAGGGTTATCGTTTCAAACAATTCATCCATGGTGCCGAACCCTCCGGGAAATGCCACAAGACTCTTTGCACGCATGAGCAAATGCATTTTTCGGATTGCAAAATAGTGGAATTGAAAGCTTAATTCCGGTGTCAAATATGGATTGGGCCGCTGTTCAAACGGCAGAACGATATTCATGCCCATGCTCTGGCAGCCGGACTCATAGGCGCCTCGATTGGCAGCTTCCATGATACCCGGCCCTCCCCCGGTAACCACTACGAGTTTATCTTCTTCCGTATTGACGGAAATCAAATGGGCTAGTTTCCTGGCCTCCTCGTAATATCGGCTTCTTTTCACCGCATCACGGGCTTTTGCCATCTTTGCCCGGACGTCAGGCGTATCACCCGCTTCCCGGGCTTCCTTTTCGATTCGCTCTAAATCGTCCCTTGCTCTTTCAGGGTCCGGAATTCTTGCGCTTCCGTAAATGACAACGGTGGTTTCAATATTGTGTTCTTGTTGGACCAGTTCAGGTTTGAGCAGTTCCAACTGAAGGCGTACAGGACGCAGTTCGTCTCTCAACAGAAAGTCTTCATCCTGGTATGCAAGTTTATACGATGGAGATAGATCTTGCAGGGAATCCATATAGAGCCGAGCGGCTTTCGCATCTTCATGGGCAGAGGGAAACAATCTTCGCTTTCGAACCGTGTCTTTCATCAAATTCCTCCTGATAGGCGTTCACCGTTTTGGGTTCAGGGTTCACCGTTCATGGTTACATTTTGTTATGTCTTCATTTATATAATCGGTTCTGATATGGTATTGTTTTAATTTTGAACCGTTGAGACATGTTTCAAATCATAAGATCAGACAAGGGGTTGTCAACTGAACGAGGAACAGGATTAGGGTATCATCAAATGAACTCATCTGAAACTGCGATTGCCGTAACGCAACCTAGGGATGTATATCTCTGTCAGGTCCGGAATCGTATATCATGCAGTGCATGCTGCGGCCTTTACAACAGAGTCGAAGCATCCAAGCATGTCCTGAAAAAGATTCTTAAAGATCGAAGCGAATCCTTTTTGAAGGTTGAGCGAACCATGGAATCCATTCTCGAATTCGGCCGAGAAACCGAGCTGCGGGAATCAAACGTCCCGAAATATCCCGATTTTCACCACTGCCCGTATATCGGGCTGATCGGTCTTAAGCAATCGCGTGTCGGATGCCTCCTTCATCCCCGGTCTGTGGGCAACAATGGAATCGATTACAGGGGGCTCAGTTATTACGGCGGCCTGGCCTGCAATACTTATTTTTGTCCGGCCAGCCGGCTTCTGAGTCCTGAAATCAAACTCATTGTCCAACTCGCTGCAGACGACTGGTATATTTATGGCCTCATGATCACGGAAAAAGCGCTTCTGGAAGCCTTTTTCAAGGAAATAGAACACCGGCTGAACCGACCCGTAACAGCATGGGATTTTAAAGATAATTCCCAAGCGATTAAAGCCGTGAGAGACTTTCTATACTTGAAAGTAGACTGGCCCTTCCGACCCGAAACGCATACGGGCCCCTGTAATTATTTTTTTAAAAACCGAAAATATCAGAAACCCCCGGTGATCTATAGAATTCATGATGGTTACCTGAGTCGATACCATATTATATTCCAGGAGCTGGTCTCTACATTCAATTCTATCAAGTCTCTGCAAAAGGCGGAATCCATCATCCGTTCCATTTTGGAACGTACTACTGGTTCCATTTTGGACAGGAAAATACCATCGATATAGAAATGGTCAGAATATATCACATTGCAGCACGTCAAAAAATATTTCACAACTTGCCAATATCTTGGCGTATTTGCATTGCTTAACCGTTCCAATCCGTTTAAACAATGAACTTCTATTTTTAGTGATAATTATTCCTAAAAAGTTCAATAATTCCTAAAGTTTTCCCCCATATTTCCGATCAACCGTTGTAAGCTTTATCCAGTTTTTCAGCGTTTGGCACTAATATTGCTTTTACGATCCTGAATTGAAAACCGACGGTGCGAACTAGCAAATCTAATAGTTAACCTATTTTCATCTCTTGCTACCTCTCATCGAGAAAAGGAGTGCCGATTCATGTCTACAAAAATTACCATTGATCCGATTACGAGGATCGAAGGCCATCTCGCTATCAAAATCGATATAGAGGGTGACCGTGTTTCAAAGGCTTACAGCAAGGGGGAGATGTTTCGCGGGTTCGAAATGATTTTAAGGGGACGTGACCCGTTGGATGCCCAGCAGCTTACCCAAAGGATCTGTGGTGTGTGCCCCGTCTCCCACGGAATGGCATCGATTCAAGCCCAGGACGATGCATACGGTATCACCCTTCCGGAAAACGGAAGACTAGCAAGGAATCTGATTTTGGGAGCAAACTATATCCAATCCCATATTCTGCATTTCTATCATCTGACGGCCCTCGATTTTGTAGATATTGCCGCCGTAACCCAATATAAAGGAACCGATCCGGTCCTACTGGAGCTTAAGCAATGGATCAAGGTACAGACAGAATCAAAGGTGCTCTTTCCAGCCGCACCCTTTCTGCCGCGATATGAAGGAAAATATATCGAAGATACGGAATTAAACATCCTCGCCGTGAGTCATTATTTGGAAGGGCTTCACATGCGGGCACTTGCCCATAAAATGGCCGCGATATTCTCCGGAAAACTCCCACATGCAGCCACCCTGGTTCCGGGTGGTGTCACGGAAAAAATCACCACCCACAAAGTGGCAGCCTATGCAGCGATGCTCAAAACCCTGCGAACATTTATCGAGCATAAATACCTGCCGGATGTACTGGCGGTGGCATCTGCATTTCCGGAATATTTTGAAATCGGAAAAGGTTCGGGAAATTTTCTGTCATACGGTGTTTTTCCGGAATCCAGCGATTCGAATGACAAGCTCCTGCCGGCAGGTGTGGTTATAGACGGTAAGTTAACCCCGTTTGATAAAGAGAAAATTACCGAAGATGTTCGTCATTCCTTTTACAAGTCAGCGTCCGGTCTTTCTCCAAATAGCGGTCAAACCGAACCTCAACCGAACAAAGAAGGGGCCTATTCCTGGTTGAAATCGCCCCGGTATGGTGGAACCGTGGTGGAGGTGGGGCCACTTGCGCGGGTCATGGTTGCCTATTTAAAGGGGGATGACTCAAAGGTGAAAAGCCTGGTGGACGGTGCTCTGGCAAAAATCGGAGGGAACCCGGAGTCCCTGCTTTCAACCTTGGGACGCCATGCTGCCAGGGCCATTGAATGCAAGATTGTAGCAGACCGGTGTGCCGAATGGGTCGAACAGTTAATACCTGAAAAACCCGCTTTTACGGATTTCAAAATCCCTAAAAAAGCCGGCGGCATCGGCTTGACTGAAGCGCCCCGAGGCGCTCTCGGGCACTGGTTGGAAATCAAGGATCACAAGATCAGCAATTACCAGTGCGTGGTACCTACCACATGGAACTGTTCCCCACGAGATGATAAGGGCAATCCCGGTCCTGTTGAACAAGCCCTGCTGGGAACCCCCATCGCCGATAGTGAAAACCCCATTGAGGCCACACGGGTGGTTCGATCCTTTGATCCGTGCATTGCGTGTGCGGTTCATTAAAATAGGAGGTACAATGAGTTTGGATATATCGCGAAGACAATTTCTTAAAATCAGTGTTAAGCTGGCAGGATTGATGGGGCTGGGCTCAACCGCCGTACCTCAGATTGCAGAGGCTTTGAGCGATATCGCCACAGGTGCTGCTCCGGTGATCTGGCTTCAGGGGCAGAGTTGCTCGGGATGTTCCGTATCCCTATTAAATTCCGAGCGGCCCGATCCGGCCTCAATACTTACCGGATATATCTCCATGCTGTTTCACTCGAACCTTTCCACCGCCACCGGAAAACTGAGCATGCAGGTGCTGAACAAAGGCATTGAAAAAGGCGGCTACTTGCTTGCAGTGGAAGGCAGTATTCCGGCCGGTATGCCGGAGGCCTGTATCATGGGAGGAGAGTTGATCACCGAACAGGTGATTCGCGCCGCGAATAAGGCGGACGCCATCGTTGCCGTCGGCTCTTGTGCCGCCAGCGGAGGAATACCGGCTGCCGAAAACAATCCCACCGGCGCCAAAAGTGTGCCCGACTTCCTGACGAGCAATGGCATTAAAAAACCGATCATTTCCATCCCCGGGTGTCCGGCACATCCGGATTGGATGGTGGGTACACTGGTTCATGTTATAAAATTCGGCATCCCGAAATTGGACAGTCAGGGACGGCCCAAAATGTTTTACGGCAAGCTCCTGCACGATCAATGCCCCCGCTTTTCCGATTATGAGCGAGAAAATTTTGCAAAAACATTTTCCGAAGACGGATGTCTCTTTAAGCTGGGTTGTCTCGGACCGAACACCCATTCCGACTGCACCGTCCGCCTCTGGAATGGGGGTACCAACTCTTGCATAAAATCAGGAGCGCCTTGTATCGGGTGTACGTCCCAAGAGTTTGCAAACAAAAAATCGTTCTCATTTTATCGTTTAGCCGAGCTACAAAAGAATACCGGAGAAAAGGCATGAAACTTTATACAAAATTGATTCTTTCGTTGGCAGCAGGCCTTGTGGTTGTTGTGGCAGCAGTACAATTCTTTCAAAGTTATGAGGTTCGGAAACAGATTAATAGCTTTTCACAGGCAAACCTCGAAAATTTTAAGGGAAGAGAAGAGGAAGCAGCTAAAAATCTATTCGGTGCCGTAGAAAGAGGCGTTGCAGGATCTCTCGAACGGGGTGAAATGGAGAAATTCACCAAACTGCTTGCAACCCAACGCAATGTGGAAGGATTGATGGAATTTTCCCTAATCAGCCCGGAAGGAATCGTTACCTATTCTTCACACGATGTTTTCTTGGACAAACCGATGGATGAGGAAACCAAGAATCGTCTTATAGAAAAACCGGATATTTTGATGGAATGGTCGGAAGACGCCATTGAAATCTATCAGCCACTCTTGGCAAACGGGGATTGTGTTCGATGCCATACCGACTGGTCAATGGGACAGAATGCAGGGTTTATGCACTTTCGTTTTTCAAAAGAGGCTTTGACCCGGGCCGAAGTTCAGGCGGTGGATAATCTGAATCAATTAGATAAATTTACCATCAGAAATTCTCTGTTGGCGGTGGGCAGTATCGTTTTGGTTCTTGTAATAATCACCCATTTTCTGGTTAAAGCATTTGTCTCTAAACCGCTTAAGGACATAAACGATCGGGTAAAAGACTTCGCAGAAGGAGAAGGGGATCTCACGGCTAGAATCGAAATCAACAGTACCGATGAAATCGGAAGTTTGGCAAAATCTTTCAATACATTCATTGAAAAACTGCAGGGGATGATCAAAGAAATTGCAGGAAACGCGGATACTTTAGGAGGCTCATCCGGCAACCTCAGCAGCATATCCGGAGCAATGTCTGAAGGAGCCTCTCAGATGAGCGAGCGAGCGAATACCGTGGCTGCGTCCGCAGAGGAGATGAGTTCAAATATCAATTCTGTGGCTTCGACCATGGAAGAAGCCTCGACAAATGTCAGCATGGTCGCTACCGCCACCGAGCAGATGACCGCTACCATCAATGAAATCGTGAAAAGCACGGGAACGGCACGACAAATAACCAATGAGGCCGTATGCCAGGCCGAAACAGCGTCGACCATAATGGATGATCTGAGCGGTTCCGCTCTTGAGATAGACAATGTTACCGAATCCATCACTCAAATATCGGAACAGACCAACCTGCTGGCTTTGAATGCGACCATCGAAGCCGCGCGGGCCGGAGAGGCCGGAAAAGGATTTGCCGTTGTTGCCAACGAGATAAAGGATCTGGCAAAACAGGCTGCCGCCTCAACAGACGAAATCAAGAAGCGGAACCAGGGCATTCAGGATTCAACCCAAAACGCCATAAAGGAAATAACTCAGATCGCGGATATCATCGGCAAGGTCGATGAAATCGTTTCATCCATTGCGTCAGCCATGGAAGAACAATCGGCAACCACCCAAGAAATCGCAAACAATATTTCTCAAACCTTCAGCGGCATTCAAGAAATTACTGCCAATGTGGCGCAGAGTTCAATTGTCACCACAGATATTGCGAAAGAAATATCCGAGGTCAACACCGCTGCCGTTGAAATTTTCAAAAGCAATACCCAGGTCAATGATAATGCTAAGGAATTGTCCGATCTGGCCAGTCAGTTAAACGATATGGTCGGAAAATTTACGATTTAATCCACGGAAACATTGTAGATCGCAACAGGATGGTGAATACCCTTAACTTCAATCGTTTCGATTAGTTTCACAGAAAAGAGATCTTTCACCTTGCTGTAGGTCCGTTGGCTGATGAGGATTTGTCCGGCTCCGGCTCTGGACTCCAGCCGTGACGCCACATTCACCTGATTGCCGATGATCGTATAATCTTTGTGCATTTCAGACCCGATACTGCCCACCGTCATATACCCGGTGTTTATACCGATTCCGACCCCCAATTCATGACCATAATGGAACCACTCCGAATTCAATTCCTGTGCTTTCCTCTGCATCTCGATACCCAAACGAATAGCACGCTCCGCATGATCGTCCATGGGAATCGGATCATTGAAAAAGACCATGAGCCCATCACCGATGATTTTGTTTAATGTACCTCCATATTTGTGGATCAGCGCGGTCATTTCAGACAGATACCTATGGAGAAGGTGAAACGCTTCCTCAGGTTCCAGATTATCCGTAAAATAAGAGAAATTTCTGATATCTGAAAATAATACGGTCATCACCTTCCGCTGCGGTTCCGACCCGAGACTTCCGCCGCTGCCCAGCAGTCTTTCTGCAACATGTGGGGAAAGATACCGCCTCAGTTCATTATACCGTTTTATCTCCTCCACCTTTGCGTCCACCGTTTCCTGGAGATTCCGATTCAATTCCGCCAGTTCGACGGTACGTTCTTCAACCTTTATTTCTAGATTTTTATTATACTCCTCCAATCTGCGATTTGCCTCCTCCAGTTTTCGGTTGACCGTTTCAAGTTGTTTATAGGCCCTGCTTTTTTCCTCGCTGTATTCTCTGAGCCGGTTGACGGTCTCAATCAATCCATCATGGCTGTACTCGATATCTTTTCGTAATTTGAAAACTTCTGAAATTCTATCGAATAGAGAAAGCTTATCAAAGGTCACATCAAGGATGAAGTACGGCGCTTTAAATATCTCACCCGTTTTGCAAATAATCCGGCCATTCGCCTGAATTGTTTTGGTGACTAGAATTGCCTGCCCATTTTCAGTTGTATCCCTGGAATCCGGATCTACCGCTTCCTTATACCTGCCGAGATAAATTTCCTGACCATTGATATGGTCGGGTTCCAAAATAACGATCTTTCCGATGACTGTGCGTTTATTGCTCTCAGGATCTATTGCCGTTATAAATCCTTTCTCCATCTGAACGCTTAGATGATAGTCTTTAAATTCCGGTTCCCGGTTAAATAGAATGACAGGATCATATGGCGTCAGCGGCTGCTTAATTCTTGCCGGACTCAGTCCCCATATGGTGGGAATGGATGATATCAGTCCCCGACGGTACGGATCGCCGGGATAGTCTTCGTTGACATCGATATCAGGATGGTACTCGACTTTTAGAATGGCCCGAATCTTTCCCAAAGCTTTATCATAAGCAGGCGGTGTGATGACATCAATTTCCTTGGTGTCGTTGAGATTCTTATTAAAAAAGGGTACCTGCTTAATTCCGTCACTTGGGCTCTTAAACACCCGGGTAAAAAATTTCAAAAGCCCCCAAGACTGCAAATTTGCAGGGGATACACCACAATAGTAGTAGAAATACGCCTCACCTACCATGTCTTTAGCTTTTCGGATGATTGTTTGAAAATTACGGTAGGTCGTCCACTCGTCCTCATTTAGGAAAAAATCATCCGGAGATCCATAGCGATCAGAAGGATACGTCAACCCTTCGAGCAATTGCTCATAACTTCCGAGCTTGCTTTCAACATAAGATGTGATGATTTTGATATTTCGATTGCAGATACAATCGTTGCGGCTCATTGCTCACCTCCAATCATATATTAATGATAGATTTTCAGAGCGCGATCGCCTTATGGAATTAGCACTCCATTGAATAAGTGGATATTCTAAATCGAGTGGGCTGATCCGGTGCTGCTGTAACCAACGTGTTTTATTAAAGAATTCTATGAGAGATGGAGGGTTTCTGCATCAACATGAGACATCAATGGATAACGACTAATAATGCAATGTTAGATATTTTGTCAAGAAAAATAATCTTTATTTTTAAGTAATTTTCCTAGTCGATTACAATGATTCCGTCTTGACCGTCAGTATTCTGGCCAACCGATAAATGATCGGCCGACACACGGCAGTTTGGCCGCCATGGTTACACGGGACAGTCAAAAAATCATTCATTTTCGCCTTGTTCGAGACAGATTTTTACCGTTGCGGTATTTGGTATTTTTTTGCTACTTTTTTCAATTATTTTAGCATCTTAGCTAATACGTGTGGCCATCAATGCTGATTTATATTATGATTTCAAGCAATTATAACTTACTAAAACCCTTGACAAAATATTATCCGATCTACTATTGAGAATCTAACCTATTGTAAAATAAAGAAATTACCTTTGGAGGGTACTATGGCGGATGCCGCAATTCTGGAAATATTTTCTGATTACACCTGACCATGGTGCTATTTCATTACAGGCTGTATTGAAAGACTTAAAAAGGAATATGAGATAAAAACGCGTTGGACGGCTTACCCGCTTCATCCGCATACACCCCATGAAGGGCTTACACTTGAACAACATTTTTCAGACAGTTCAAAAGAAGATATCAATGAAAAAAAGGATAAATGGAAACAGGCTGCTGAAAAAGCCGAACTACCGTTTGGTGACAGAAACTCCACATACAATAGTCGGCTGGCCCATGAATTAGGCAAATTGGCTGAATCACAGGGTAAGGGGGATGAATTTCATAATGCTGTTTTTAGGGCTTATTTTGTAGACGGCAAGAACATCGGCAAAATCCCCATCCTGACCGAACTGGCCGGGTTTGTCGGATTGTCCGAGGAAGAAGCTCAAGATGTTCTTGAAATACGTACCTACAACAAAGACGTAGATGCAGATTGGTCACGTGCACTTAAAGTTGACCCGGAATATATTCCTTCCGTTATGGTTAATGGGAAACTGCTGGAGAATCCTCAAGGATACGAATCCTTTGAACGGTTCATGCAGAAAAACAGCGTTGTTAGACGAGTTCCCAACGAATAAATTTTTTCGGAATATTTTATAGGAGAATCACATGGCACTCACAAAAGCTGACATCATCGAGTCTATTGCCGATCAAATTGGACTTCCCAAAAAAGAGTGCACCGAAATTTTTGAGGACCTCCTCGAGATCATAAAATCCACCCTTGAATCAGACGAGGATGTTTTGATCAGCGGCTTTGGCAAATTCAGTGTCAAAACCAAGGGAGAACGAAGGGGGCGGAATCCGGCAACAGGCGAAGACCTTATGCTTGAACCCAGACGGGTGGTTACATTTAAATGTTCCGGTAAATTGAGGGAGACGTTAAATGGAAACAAATAGGAGATAGGGTCGATGTCTAAACAATACCCTGAGTGTCCGTTGTATAAACACGATAACTGCAGAGAGTTTTTGAATCCCAAGTTATGTGCAGTTGTAAGGGATGATAAGATATGTGTTAAGAAGAAGGGGAAACCCCATGATAGTTCGGGATAATTCAAGGATTAGAATGGGGATGGAAGTCAAAATAATAATTAGTAATGCTTTAAAAAAGGAGTAAAGTAATGCCGAATGGAACAGTAAAGTGGTTCAATGACAAAAAGGGCTTCGGTTTTATCGAAAATGACGACGGTGGAGATGTATTTGTGCACCATACAAGCATCCAAGGATCCGGATTTAAATCCTTGGCTGAAGGTGAGCGCGTAACCTTTGATATAGAGCAGGGCGATAAAGGACCAAAAGCGGTTAATGTCGTAAAAGGATAGCTCTAACCAGATTGAGAAGCGTACAACCTTGTACTTCGATACACCATAAGATTAGATCACAATTGTCATATTCTATCTGATTGTAAACCAGGTATGGATCAGTCGTTGCATATATACGACCGAAAAGACCGATGGTCTTAGTGTAAGCCCTCCATGTCAGACGAATTTTGGCATAAAGAGTCGGGGTAGAAACAGAATGACCTGGGGAAAAAGGATGACGAACAGGAGCACTCCCAGCATGGGCAGCAGGATGATGCCCACATCCCTGAGGGCTTTTACGAGTTTTATCTCACCGATGGAACAGGTGATCAAAAGACACAGCCCGTAAGGCGGTGTCACCAACCCGAAAGCCAGCGAAATGACGCCGATAATAGCGAAATGGATGGGGTGGAGACCCGCATAATCCGCAACCGGCCAAAGCACGGTACCCAGAATGATGATCGCCGGTATGGCGTCGATAAACATGCCGATAAAAAGAAATGCACCGGCTACGATGAGCCCGGTGCTGATGGGACCAACCCCGAACTGCTTCAGGTATGCCACCAGTGCCAGCGGGATCTTGTAATAGGCGAGCAGCCAGCCGAAGGCTGATGCCGTTCCGACACAGAAAAGTGAGATCGCCGCAAACCGCGCCGACTCGTACAGCACTTTGGGAACATCTTTGATTTTTATGGTGTGGTATATACCCAAACCGAGAATGAGTGAGTAAAACACTGCGATGGCGGAAGCCTCGGTGGGTGTAAACAACCCGCCGACAATACCGCCGACGATGATCAAGGGCGTCATCAGCGGCAAAATCGCCTGGGCAATGGCAAAAACCGCTTCCTTGAATGTCGAACGGGAGTAGATGGGATAGTTGTATATTTTGGCGTAGATATAGACCGTAAACATCTGAGATGCCGCCACCAGCATACCCGGAATAAACCCGGCCAGAAACAACCCGCCGATGGACACCGTCATGAGACCGCCCCATACCACCATCAGAATGCTCGGCGGGATGATGACCCCCATCACCGATGAACAGGCTGTGACGGCAACCGTGAAACTGGCTGAAAACCCCTGTTTTTTCATCTGTGGAATGAGCAAGGAGCCGATGCCCGCAGCATCGGCTGTGGATGAACCCGATATCCCTGCAAAGAGCATGCTCACCACAACATTGATATGGCCCAGACCGCCCGGAAGATGCCCCACAAGCGCCCGGGACAGGCGAACCAGGCGGTCTGTAATCCCCGCCGAGTTCATAATGTTTGCCGCCATGAGGAAAAATGGAACCGCCAGCAGCACAAACGCGTTGTACGACTTGAACATCTCGTTCATCAGAAGAAACGGTGTCAAACGCGGATCCAACATAAATACCGGTACACACGAAAGACCCAGTGCGAACGCCACCGGAACCTTCAGAATCACGAGAACGATGAACACCGGAAATAGAATTGCTGAAACTTCCAAGGGAGACATCAGGTTTCACTCCGCCACAATTTGATGTTGTCGACCAGTTTTTCTCCTAAAAACAACAGCCACGTCAAACCGGCTATGGGCCAGGCCATGTAGATAAGTACCATAGGCAGCTCCGCCATTTCCGATTCCTGCAACAAACCGAATTTTACCAGCGGCCAACCCCAGATGATAAAAATCATAGCAACCAGAAATATGATGAAATCCACAAACAGGTTCATCAATGCTTCACCCCGCTTTGTCTTGGGCGACGGAAGCAGGTCCACGGAAAAGTGCGTTCCATCCCGCATGGCGATCATGGATCCGATCAGAATGATCCAGATGAAACAGAACCGGGCCATCTCCTCTGTCCAGATATAGGCCGGGATCAGTCCGATGTAACGGGAAAAAATCTGAATAGCCACCGGAATCATCAACAGCCCCATCAAGGATGCCAGTAGAACCCGGAGCAACCGGTAATACCCGTCAATCATTTTTCTCATCATATTAACCTAAACTGATCGGTTCTGGGTTTACCCGCCGGCTTCAAAACCACAGATAGCGAAATCAGATAGAGGAAAGCCGGCAGCCTTATGAGCTGCCGGCTTGCATCTGCATCTGTTGCCTTAACGCACAAATAG
>CAYSUA010000019.1:20229-21668 GCA_964433795.1 uncultured Desulfobacteraceae bacterium
ACTATCCAGTCAGGCCTTTTGGCCCAAACACCGAAGACAATACGGATTCGTCGAATTTCCGTCGCTGTTTAATAGAGAAAAGCCGGCAGCCTTAAGACCGCCGGCTTACATCTGAATTTCTTACCTTAACCCACAAATAGTGCCCGGCTTTTCACCATATATTCTTATTCGGCAGCCAGAATCTTATCCAGGACGGCAGACGCTTTGTTCTCTGCAAAATACGCCTTGATGACCGGTGCGGCGGCCTTGACCAGCTGCTCACGTTCCTTGAAATAGACGGTCTTCAGCTTGCCTTCCTTTTCCATCTGCGCCAGTTTTTGAATGTCTTCGGATGACTCGAGGATTCGGCCATAGGTGCCGGCATCCTTGCCCGCTTGCACTATTGCAGCTTGAAGGTCTTTGGGCAGGCGACTGAAAATCTTGTTGCTGAAGCAGAGCGGACGAACCGTAATGGAGTGAGCAGTCAGTGCGATGTTCGGACCCACCTCATAGAATTTCATCTGCTGAATACCGGCCGCTTCGTTCTCTGCCGCATCGATGACACCCGTCTGAATCGCATTGTAAACCTCGGCATAGGCGATCACCTTCGGCGCCATGCCGAAAGCATTAAACATACGCGTCTGGATCGGTGCGCCCATCACCCGGATCTGAAGCTTCTTAACGTCGGCCATGGTCTGAACCGGCTTGTTGACGATCAGGTGACGCGTTCCGCCGCCGCCGTAACCGATGAGAAGGACATCCGCCCGTTTCAGTACGTCGGCTTTAATCGGGTCCAGAGCATCCCCGCCGAGGACCTTGCTCCAGTGAATGTGGTTTTTGTAAAGCATGGGCGGATCCAGTAACGACGCCATCTTGGAAAACGTGGACATGTGAGACGGAGCGACTACCGCATAGTCCACTGAAATACCCTGGTTCATGTAGGCGAAGTAGTCTTTCTCAAGACCCAGCTCGCTGTTTTTATGCATGACAAACTCGATGGATTTGTCGCCCGTGTAGTAAAGCGGTACAAGCTGTTCGAATTTTCGCATCAACCGCGTAAACGCATGGTTCTCGTCAAACTGACTTGCCCCGTGAAAGGTGAAATCTGCAGCCGGGGATACGGATACCAGCATAAAACTAGCGATGATGCCGATACTGATCAGTTGGGTAATTTTTCTTAACATACAACCTCCTTTTTTGTTTATGATTCGTCCTTATCCGGCGCTCACCCTCAACGCCCTTCGCGTTCTACATTTTATACCCATGTAGAACAACCGTTTTAAGTCCGTTCGTTAATTAACTCTTAGATTATGTATATTTTAAAGTCAAAATGAATTTTAATTATCAAATAAATGAATATGGATTTCCTTGTTTTCAGGTCTTCTTTTTCCATTCGGTGTGAAACACACCCGCACGATCGACTCGTAGATAGGTATGGGCGCCGAAATAGTCACGCTGAG
>CAYSUA010000020.1:0-14145 GCA_964433795.1 uncultured Desulfobacteraceae bacterium
ATCACGATAGTCTATTCAACTCTATGCACCACGGAGGAATCCCATGACTGAAAATAATGAAACCACCCCGGCTGCCGGCGGAAGCATTCTCGTTGTCGGCGGCGGGATCAGCGGGCTGACCGCAGCCCTTGAAGCTGCTGAAGTGGGGTATGAGGTGTTTTTGGTTGAAAAGGAGGCATCTCTCGGCGGCAGAGTGGCCCAGCTCAACAAATACTTTCCAAAGCTTTGCCCGCCCACCTGTGGGTTGGAAATCAATTATCGAAGAATCAAAGACAATCCCAACATCAAGGTCCTGACCCTAACGGAAGTTGAAACAGTCGACGGCAGTCCCGGAGCCTACGAGGTTACCCTGAACATCAAGCCCCGGTATGTCGAAGACAACACCACCGGATACGACAAGCTGATCGAGTCTCTTCAAACAGAGCTTCCCAACGATTACAATTTCGGAATGAACACCACAAAGGGGCTCTATGTGCCCCACGACATGGCCTTTCCATATAAATATGTGATGTCTCCGGAAATTCTCGGGACTGAAGATGCTAAAAAGATTAAAGATGCACTTCCCGAGGAAGCGGTGGTTTTAGACGCTCAGCCCAAGAGCATGAAAATCAATGTGGGCGCCGTCATCTGGGCCACCGGCTGGACCCCCTACGATGCCACGAAAATCGACACCCTCGGTTTCGGGCAGTTCGACAACATCATTACCAACATGATGATGGAGCGATACGCGTCCACAAACGGCCCCACACAGGGGAAAATCGTAAGGCCTTCGGACCGGAAAGAACCGGAAAGCATTGCCTTTGTTCAATGCGCCGGGTCCAGAGATGAAAACTACCTGCCCTACTGTTCCTATATCTGCTGCATGGCGTCATTGAAACAGGCCACCTACATCCGGGAGCAGTATCCCGATGCCAAGATTTATATCTTCTACATCGATTTGAGAACCCCCGGTCAGCGGTATGAAAAATTCTACAAACAGGTCAAGGAAGATGAAAACATCTTTTTCATCAAGGGCAAGGTGGCCGAAGTCAGCGAGGATCCCGCCACCCAAAACATAACGGTGGTTGCTGAAAATGCCGTGACCGGAGAGAAAATTCATCAAGCGGTGGAGCTGGTTGTCCTGGCCACCGGCATGCAGCCGACGGCAAAGGATAATCCACTGCCCGCAAATCTTAAGACCGATGAAAACGGTTTTATTGTCAATGACCTCGACAAGGGCGGGATGTTTGCTGCTGGATGCGCCAACAAACCCCTTGATGTTGTTTCATCCAATCAGAATGCAACCGGCATGGCCTTAAGAGCCATTCAAACGCTGGTGAATCGGTAGGAGGTAACCCATGGATAAAAAATATGGCGTATATATTTGTACGGGATGCGGTATCGGAGATGCTCTGGATATCGAAGCCCTGGGCGGTGTGGCGAAAGAGGAAGGGTTTCCGGTTCAAACCCATTCCATGTACTGCGGTAAGGAGGGCGTGGAATCGATCAAGAAAGATATCGATGAAAACGGTGTCAACACCCTGATCATAGCAGCCTGCTCCCAACGGGTCAATTACGATATATTCAAGTTTCCGGGTTGTATCGTGGATCGGGTCAACCTGAGAGAGCAGGTGGTCTGGTCTCATCCACGATCCGAATTCCCGGCGCTTACAGAAGAACAGAAGGAAGACGGAGAGAGCTTTGACCGGCTCCAAATGCTGGCCGATGATTATTTGAGAATGGGAATGGCAAAAGTCGAGAAAATCGATCTTCCGGAACCTTACAAAGTGGAAGCCTTCAACCGGAAAATCCTGGTCATCGGTGGTGGAATCACCGGAATTTCGTCAGCCATGGAAGCTGCAAAAGCCGGTTATGACGTGACCATCGTTGAAAAAGAAGCCGAGCTCGGGGGCCATGCGCGTCATTGGCGGAAACAGCTTCCGGTGGAAAGCCCCTATGAAGAACTGGTGTCTCCCTTCATCGAAGAAAAGATCAAAGCGCTTGAAAACTATCCGAACATCACGGTGAAGACCGGAACCGTTGTGGCAAGACTTGCCGGAGAACCGGGCGATTTCACCGTAACCCTGAAAACACCGGGTGAAAAAATCGAATTCGACGTGCCCTACCCGCTGCCGGATGAAATGAAAGTGGATGAAACCGGCAAAGAATTGGATGCCCCGGCACTTCACGAGAAGTTCATGGAATATAACGAGGGACGAGTCGACATTCTAACCGTCGATCCTGATGGGGAAAAATTCGGCGCAGTGATTTTGGCCGCAGGTTGGAGACCCTACGAACCCGAAGGGGACGAATTGGCCCACTACGGTTTTGGTAAAATTCCGGATGTAGTGACCAACAGCCGGTTTGAAGAAATCGCAGCCAAGGGGAAAATTGCAAGACCGTCCGACGGCAAAGAGGCCAAATCGGTGGTGTTTATTCAAACTCCGGGCAAAGGCGATGATTCGGACTTCGAATATGCAGGCGCTGTAACGAGTCTGGTTGCATTGAAACAGGCGAAATATGTGAGAGAAGATTACGCCGCGGACGGTAAAGCATTTGTAATCTATCAGCATATGCGCGCCTCGGGTCTCATGGAAAACTTCTACAAAGCCATCCAGCAGGATGAAGGGATTTTCCTGACCAAAGGCGATGTGGTGAGTGTGTCTAAAAACGGGGACGGGCTGGTTGTTGAAGCCGACGATACCCTGTTGGGGGAGAAAGTCCGGGTCAAAGCCGATATGGTGGTACTGGCAACCGGCATGGTCCCGGCCACGGCAGATGATCCGGTTGTGAATATGGCATACCGCCAGGGACCGGCTTTCCGGGACAATATCGATCTATTCAAAGGGTATGTGGACTCAAACTACATCTGCTTCCCCTATGAAACCCAACGAACCGGTATCTATGCCGCCGGCGCCATTCGGCGAAGCATGACGGCGGAAGAATGTATGGAAGATGCTGCAGGGGCTGCCCTCAAGGCGATTCAATCTTTGGAATCCGTCAATCGAGGCGTCGCTGTGCATCCCCGGTCCGGGGATATGTCGTTTCCGGATTTCTTTTTCCAGAGATGTACCCAGTGCAAACGGTGTACGGAAGAATGTCCCTTCGGCGCCCTTGACGATGATGAGAAGGGTACGCCGAAACCGAATCCGGCACGTTGCCGGCGCTGCGGAACCTGCATGGGAGCTTGTCCGGAACGGATCATCAATTTCGCAAATTACAGCATCGACAGTATCGGCTCCATGCTGAAATCCGTATGGGTGCCGTCGGAAGACGATTATTACGAGCCCCCATACCGGATCCTGGGCCTGGTTTGCGAAAACGATGCATATCCGGCCCTGGATATCGCCGGATTAAACCGACTCTCCTATTCGGCCGATGTTCGGTTTATTCCGATCCGATGCCTGGGCTCCATGAACGTGATCTGGATTAAGGACGCCTTATCCCAGGGTATGGACGGCATATTCCTGCTGGGCTGCAAACATGGCGATGACTATCAATGCCACTTTATTAAGGGAAGCGAGCTGGCAGATATCCGAATGAAGAAGATCGGTGAAGCGCTCAAGAGTCTTGCCTTGGAGAATGAGCGCGTCGCGCAGTTCGAAGTGGCAATTGACGATTTCGATAAGCTACCGCAAATGATTAACGATTTTGTGGAAAGCATCGAAGCCATGGGTCCCAACCCGTTTAAGGGATTCTAGGGATTGAAAATTTAATATTGAAAATTGAAGATTTTTTTGAAGAGACATACCGGCTTTTCAATATTCATTATTCAATCTTCAATATTCAATGTCGAGGAGGTAATATATGGCTGATGTACAAGTACTCGAACCGGATCTGGGTTTTATTCGTGAGGTCGGTGCGCTGGGCGGGCAAGACCTGAAGAAATGCTATCAGTGTGCCACCTGTTCCGTGGCCTGCGCCATCGCCCCGGATAACAAGCCATTCCCCCGGAAGGAGATGATTGCTGCGTCCTGGGGACTGAAAGATAAACTGGTGGGGAATGCAGACATTTGGCTCTGCCACAACTGCGGGGACTGCTCCACACGCTGCCCCCGTACGGCCAAACCGGCAGATGTGTTGGCCGCTGTTCGTGCTTATGCGGTTTCCGAATATGCTGCCCCCAAAGCAGTGGCAAAGGCGGTTAACGATCCAAAAAAACTGCCGATTCTTTTGGCTGTTCCGGCGGTGATCTTCGTCGTGCTGGGTCTGATTACAGGCCTGCTCGATTTTACACCGGAAGGGGATCGGATCGTTCATGCTCATTTCTTTTCCACCTGGCTGGTGGATATGGTGATGATTCCGGCGGCAATTTGGACGGCGGCAATTTTTGCCCTGGGCCTCAAACGGTTTCTTGCCGATATCCACGAAAATGCCTTGCGGGAAGGAAAGACCGATAAAAAGGAAATCGATCCAAAGGAATTCATCATGTCCCTGGTGCGGATCATCCCGACGATTATAACGCACAACCGGTTCAATGACTGCACGGAAAACCAGGAACGTTCCACCACTCACATGATGGTCTTCTTCTCCTTTATCGGATTATTTATTGTGACCAACTGTTTCTTTGTGGCTATTTATATTCTACAAATTCATGGGCCGTACTCACAAATCAATCCCATCAAATGGCTGGCCAATATCAGTGGTGTGTGCCTGGTTGTGGGCAGCATCCTGATGCTGAAAAACCGTATGAATAAAGAAGATCAGACCTCTGCGTATAAAGATTGGGCGCTTGTCTGGTTAGCCTTGGCACTGGGACTCACCGGAATGTTGACCGAAATCACGCGACTGGCAGACTGGGCGTTTATTTCTTACGCCATGTATTTTATTCATCTGATATTCGTATTTTCCCTGTTTGCCTATCTGCCGTTTACAAAACTCGCGCACCTGGTCTACCGGACCGTGGCCCTGGCCTATGCGGAATACTCGGGCAGGGGGTTCAAGATCGGATAAGGTAAGTTAGCCACTTTTAGTTATCGCTTTCCCATACAGTTTCGTGAAGCGATGAAAGCTTTGGCCCAGCCAATGTCGGCTGGGCCATTTTTTTTATTTTGTCTGCGTGGGCTTGCCGCGGCGACCTGTCGGGGCATAGCCTCGGCGAAGCCTGAAGCCTCATGGCGAAGACGGGTCTGTGGCTAATAATCAAAAAAGGGAGATGCAATCTGCATCTCCCTTTTTTATTTAAATCGTGATTATTCGAACTGTGATTACTTCTTGTTGTCGTCGCCGGTGGCAGCGCCGTGCAGTTTGATCTCCACCTTTTCGGTCAATCCTTCATAGTACTCCCTCAGGATTTCGACCACCTCGTCCCGACCGAAGTGATCCGGCAGATCGCCGCCTTCAGACAGCATCTTCCTCAGCATGGTTCCACTCAGAAGCACCCGGTCTTCCTTTCCATGGGGACAGGTTCTCATAGACGCCATACCGTCGCATTTGTAGCAGTAGAAGGTCCAGTCGATCTTGAGCGGGGTGCAGAGCAGTGCTTTGCCCGGCTCCGAGGGGCACGGAATCTTATCGAAGATGGTCTGGGCTTCAAACATACCGTAGAAGTCGCCCACACCGGCGTGGTCACGGCCGATGATCATGCGGGAGCATCCGTAGTTCTGACGGAAGGTGGCATGGAGCAGGCCTTCTCTGGGGCCCGCATATCGCATATCCAGCGGGTAGCCGCCCTGCACCACGTTATCCTCCACAAAATAGTTTTTCACCAGCACGTCGATACATTTCACCCGGACATCCGCCGGAATATCACCCGGTTTCAGGTTGCCGACCAGGGAGTGGATGTATACGCCGTCACAGACTTCCACCGCGATCTTGCAAAGGTATTCATGGGATCGGTGCATGGGGTTTCGGAGCTGAAGGGCAGCCACCTGGCTCCACCCTTTTTCTTCGAAAATCTTCCTCGATTGTTCGGGTCTCATGTAAGTGCCGGCATATTTGGTGGGATATTCCGATTCAGTCAGAACCTTGACGGGACCGGCCAGGTTCAATTCCTTCTGGTTCATGACCATCTGAACGCCGGGATGATCCTCTGCCGCGATTTTCCAGAATTCCTCGGCCGTGGGGGTGCCTTCACCCATATAGACCTTCTCGCATTCGTATTTCTTGTCCGCCTCGGTCATCTCGAATTTTTCCGTGACCTGCATGGTGGCCATGATTTCATCGGTCTCCGGGTCGAACAGGGTGATTTCTTCGCCGTCTGCAATGCCGTCGGCATCTTCTTTGGATGCAGACAGGGTTACCGGAATCGGCCAGAAGGTTCCGTCTGCCGTCAGGAAATCATCGCATACACCCTTCCAGTCCGCCTTGGTCATGAATCCGGTGAGCGGGCTGAATCCGCCGATTCCCATCATGATCAAGTCACCCTTTTCCCGGGGGGAAACCGGTAACTTCTTGAGCCCTTCCGCTTTCTTCAATTCGGCTTCTCGATCTGCGCCTTCCAGCAGACAGCAGGTCAAGCCTTTCCCGCCATGCGGGGGTACTAAATTGGACATATTCTTACCTCCTCTATTTATTTTCCTACTATTTTTAATGGCTTACGACCATAGCACTCCGAAAAACCAAAGGGTAATGAATATCGGGGAATAAACTGTTTGTCAAGGAGATTTCAGGCTGCGTCCGAGTATTCTTTCCGGATCAAACTGGCATTCAATCCGGGCAAGGAAGCCGGCGGCTATCGAAATGTCATCTTTCACAAAGACTTGCGAAAAATCGCCGCAAGACAGGTAGAGAAAGCAGCAGGCCGATTGGTAAAAAGCGGTGTCGGGTTGTCATAATGCCATGGCCAACCGATGAATTTTAACAAAATTACCCTACTGCCCGATATGATCGATAATTTGCTGCATCACCTCCCCGGCTTTGCCCCGGATGAGCACATGGAACATCTTGTCATAGGGGGTTTCGGAAAGGTTGATGATGGCGGTAAATGCGCCGCTCTGCTGGGCCAGCGCCGGCAATGAGGCTGCCGGATGCACGATGAGGGTGGAGCCGATCACCAGAAAGACATCGCACGATCGGGACAATTCCGATGCCTGTTCCATTTCCGCCACCGGCATGGCCTGGCCGAATGAAATGGTGTCGGTTTTCAGGTATCCGCCGCATCCGCATTCCGGGGCCGGATCACCGGCTGAAATCCGCTCGTGAGCGTCTGCAATGGAAATGATGGTGCCGCATTTCAGGCATTTGGCCCGGGTGGAATTGCCGTGAAGCTCGATAATTTTTTCATCCGGAAGACCGGCGGCCTGATGCAGTCCGTCGATGTTCTGGGTGATCACCGCCTCCAAGAGCCCCATTTCGTTTAGCGCGGCAATTCCCAAATGAGCCGGATTCGGTTCCGCTTTTACCAGATCGTCATAAAGCTCCATCTTCTGGCGCCAGTGCTCGATGCGAGAATCTGTTGATGACAGGAATTCATCGTAGTAGACCGGTTTGAACTGGTCCCAGATTCCGCCTTTGCTCCGGTAGTCGGATATCCCGCTCTCGGTGCTGATGCCGGCCCCGGTAAAAATGATATTTTTCCCGCCTTCAGCTATTTTGTCTGCAATGGCCGATATTTCATTTTTCATCGCGTGTGTCCTTTTCATTATTGAAAACCGGTCTGAATTTCTCTATGCTTATAGTTTCAGCCCTTTGTAATTAACAAAACTTCAATCGCAGACGCAATCATAACGTTTTCGATTAACCGCAGAGAGGAGCCCCATGACAACAGCATCCGATAATTCAGCTAATGTTCAGGCCACCATCAAAGATTACATCAATCAATCCCCTGAGAACAATCTTCAATCCAATCCGCCTGAAAAGGCCTTTGCAGAACCGCTGGTCGGATTTTCAAATGGAGCGGATCCCTTATGGGAGGATTATAAAGAACACGTGGGGTCTTTTCATTTAACCCCATTGGATATTTTCACCAATGCATTCCCGTCAGTTTCCGCAACTCCTGGAGAGTTAACGATCATCTCATGGATATTGCCCCAAACCGACGCCACAAAAAAAGACAACCGAAAAGAAACAGCCTGGCCGTCTGAACGCTGGGCGAGGGCCCGTATTTTTGGCGAGGAGGTAAACAATAAACTCCGAAAGCATGTGGTGGCCGAATTGACCGCCATAGGTATCGAAGCGGTCGCATCAATGCATTCGCCGTTGTGGTCCACGAAGACATCCGAAAAATATATTTATGCATCCACCTGGTCCGAACGTCACGCGGCTTATGCCTCGGGGCTCGGCACCTTCGGCCTCTGTGACGGGCTGATCACCCCTGTGGGAAAAGCCATGCGGACCGGATCCGTCATCGCAAAAATCGATATCGATCCGACGAAACGCCCCTATACCGATCATCAGGAATACTGCCTGTTCTTCTCCAAAGGCATATGCGGAAAATGCATCCCGCGATGTCCCGTGGATGCCCTTTCAGAAAGCGGACACGACAAAATCGTCTGCCGTGCCTACCTGAAACCCAAAACAGAAGAATATGTGAAGGAAAACTATAAATTTGACGGATACGGCTGCGGGCTGTGCCAAACCAAGGTGCCGTGCGAATCAAAGATTCCCTTGTCAAAGGATGTGGAGGGAGAATAAAGCTCATCATACCCGATTACACACAACCTGAAAAAGAAACATGTACATCTCGAAAAAACATATCATCCGACAATCGAACTATAAACAGTCATCATAAAGATTGCTTTTTAGCTTTTATTATAGTACGCTTAATCGTACGATTAATCAAACCATACCGAAATGAGGTACACCATGGCAACCGTCACCGCTAATGATCTGAAGACTAAAGGTGTTTCAGCTCTTGATCCTATTATCAAAGAGCATAAGGCGGCGATGATTACTGTTCGGGGCCGGAGCAAATACGTAGTAATGGATATGGATACCTATAATCATTTGAGGGAGTGTGAACTGGAGGCGGCTCTTATTGAAACCAGAAAGGAGTTGAAGCTCGGAGAAGTACACGAAGATACCATCGAAAAACATATCCGACGGATAACCAGTGAAGTATAAAATTGTTTTCACAAAAAGCTATACGAAGCGAGCGGCTATATTTTTCAAAAAACATCCGGAGCTAATCGGACAGTACGAAAAAACCCTTAAACTTCTCGAATTAAATCCTTTCCACCCCTCTTTACGGATTCATCCACTTAAAGGAAAATTGAAAGAATTGCATTCTGCTTCCATTAACATTAGTTACCGTTTAACCATGGAATTGATTATTCAAGAAAAGACGATAATACCCGTGTATATCGGAACTCATGATGAAGTCTACTCGTAAAAAAAATTAAACGAAAACATCTGTCTTCACCTTCCTCAAACGCCCCGGCTACATGGTGGAAAAGGAATTTCCCGGTAAATAGAATTATCTTTCCCTCTTGACCGCCAGCATGGTCACATCATCAAACTGATCGGAATTCAGCATGTGGTGATTAATGCTGACACTGATTGCGCTGATCATTTGTTCGGCAGTTTGATGATCCTGGGTCAACAGGGAAAGCAACTGTTCGTTGCCAAAAAATTCACCCGATTGGCTCTTGGCTTCGGGAATGCCGTCCGTACACGTAAAGAACAAATCTTCCGGTGCAATCCGCGCCCGATCCGCCCTGAATCGAATATCCGCAAACATCCCCACAGCGGGACCGGATGTCTCCAACTCCACATTGGGGCTATTCTGCCTGACGATAACCGGTTTGGGGTGACCGCAGTTGATATATGTTAAATCACCGGTTGCACAATCGAGTATGCCGTAGAAGAGGGTGGCAAACATACTCGGTTTGGTATGGGTAACGGCGATATAGTTATTCATGTGTGCAATAATTTGAACCATGGCGTCACCGGGAGAAAATGGAATCTCCCCTTCGCCGGAGAGGATGGGCTCAAATTTTTCCTGGGTAGACGCTCTGAGCAGAGTCCGAAACAGGCCCATGAACAGTGCCGCCCCGACACCTTTGTCACAGACATCCGCGATGACCAGCGCCACCATTTGATTGTCGCCCAAAGGGATCACATCATAAAAATCCCCGGCCACCTGCCGGGCAGGTTGGAAATGCGCGGCGATTTCCCACCCCGGAATATCCGGCAGCTTATCCGGTAAAAACCCGGATTGGATCTGTCTTCCGATTTCAAGTTCGTGCTCGGCCGCGTCTTTGGCTCTTTCAGTCTCTTCATGCAACCGCGCATTTTCAAATACTCCTGAAATCTGAGATGCAATGGTCTGAGCCAGTGAAACATCCGAAGGTGTATAAACACGGTCCTTGTCGGAGGTGGGCAAACCGATGGTACCGATGACTTCCGAGCGTGAAATTAGCGGCACGATCATAAGGCAGTGGGTATTGCGCAACGCTGCGATATCATGAAAAGAAGCGGTAATGGGATTATTTTGCACATCCGGCACGATGATGGTCTGACCACTGCTGATCACGTGTATGGTAGCGGCATTCCCGTCAACCGGGATTTCCATACCGGTAGCATCGCTTTCGAATTCGGATAAGGTATGAAAAGCGACCAGTTTCAGTTTTGTCTTCTCTTTGTTGAGCAAACCGATACCGGCATTGCGCGCGCTGAAAATCTGAACCATTTCTCCACAAACAATCTTTAAAATTTTTTGGAGATCGAGTGTCGAGGTAATCGCCCGTGCAAACCGGTTCAGCGTTGCCAGATTATTAACCCGCATTTCCGCCACACGCTTAGCAGACTCAAAGGCCGTTTTAATCTTTTGACAATCACGGTCGGCAAACGCACGCTCAGCGGATGCCGTTATTTCCACAAGAACATCCGCTTCGTTTTCGGCTGCAATATCCTGTTCGGTGCGTTTGGCGCCGATACTGTAAGGATAGTCCGGTTCGGTTTCATCTTTATTACACCAGATGATTTCCAGGTAGTCGATATTGCCCTCATCGGATATGGCCGACATGAGTCTGAAGCTCGTCTTTTTGATGGTTATGAGCGTGCCCTTTTCCACGGGATAATTTGAAAGCAGACAGATGCCTTCCTGGCTGTAATCTTTCATTTGTGCGCCGTAATAACAGTACGGATTATCAGACTGATATGAAAACATGATCGGCGAATTATTGGAAAACCGGGGGCGCTTGCGTTTTTCACTGATTGTCGTCATTATTTCGCCTTTAAAAAACCGCTAAGAATAAATCCTGACTGGACAGGCAACGATGCGATTATGGGTATGGCCCGTGGTGATTCATACCATTTGACAGAGATTGGAAGGATCTGTCAAGGTAGAATAATGAAGCCTACGAATAAAGAAGATATCAAAAACCTGGCCCAAGACCCGGACTGCATTCCGGGGATATACAACTACTGCGACCGCTGGTGCGAACGGTGTCCCTTCACCTCCCGATGCATGACGTTCAAGTTGAGTGAAGAAAAATTCGGAGACCCGGAAGCGCAGGATATAAACAATGCGGTATTCTGGGAAAAACTGAGTGAAACATTTAAAGAAACCTTAGAACTACTGAGAGAAATGGCCGAAGAGGAAGGCATCGATCTCGATGCGATTACTGCTGAATCGGATGACGATGATCGAATTCATGACGAAAACAGCACCGTTGTCCACATGCTGTTGCATCTGTCCAAATCTTACATCGACATGGTCGATCAGTGGTTTGAACCCTATGAGCATCTCAAGAGCCAATGGGCAGACGACCCGAAAATGGATTCATTCGTCGATTCAACTTCATCACCATCTGAAGAAGAAACGATGGCATTCAGAGATGCGGTGGAGGTGGTCAGGTGGTATCAACGTCAAATTCACGTTAAGCTCAGGAGAGCACTGAGTAGCGCTCAGGAAGAGATAACCGAGGATTTGGGCGATTTTCCCAAAGATTCGGACGGTTCCGCAAAAGTCGCACTAATCGGCATCGACCGATCTATCGGTGCCTGGGGTAAAATACTAACGGTCTTTCCGGACCAGGAAAAAGAAACCGTAAATATTATTGCCGGTTTGAAACACCTTCGGGATATAGCGGAAAAGGAATTCCCCGAGGCCAGATCGTTTATCAGGCCCGGATTCGATGAAGTCGCGGATGGTAGCTGATTTGAATAGTTATAGGGAATTAAAGAAAAAAGCCCGATCCAAAAGGATCGGGCTTACAATATTGAAGTGGCGGAGAGAGAGGGATTCGAACCCTCGGAGGAAGTTTCCCCCCTCACTCGCTTAGCAGGCGAGCGCCTTCAGCCAGCTCGGCCATCTCTCCTTGATTTTGATGAATCAAAATACCATTAGCTATCAGCTACCCGTGAAATTCAACGCGTTGAATTTCCTGGCGGAGGGAGTAGGATTCGAACCCACGGAGCTTTACACTCAACGGTTTTCAAGACCGCCGCCTTCAGCCACTCGGCCATCCCTCCGGTTTGGCAGCTTTCTTAAGTACCATCTTGGTTAAAACAGGTCAATATTTTTTGATAACTTAATGACAATAAAGGAAATGTATGGTTTTGAATAGTTAAATAATGACTATGTTAAATACTATAAATCTCTAACCCCGATAAACGGGATAAGTGCCTTCACCAAATTTTTTTCTTGTTAAAAAACAAGAAAAAAATTTCTAAGGCACTAAAAAGAATTCATGTTGACGGATAGAAATATTTATGATTATTAACACATTTTTATTGAACCTTACGCAATAGTAGAATAGAGGGTATCTTGTTTAAAACATTAGGTTTTACTCAAGGAGCTTAAAAATGAAACAAAAATATTTGATACTGAAGGGCGAAGATAAAAAAAGCATCATCATCAAAGAGTTTGCCGAGCTGGATAAAGACATGTTGTCCCTACTTTGCGAAGAAACCTATGATATCAAGGGCATTAAGACGGCTGTATCAGGAGGCAAAGATGCCGTTGTTTCAGCCATAAGAACCTCGAATATGTATCCGGCAGGGGTGTATGCAGAAAAAATCGCGGACTCGATCATCACTCTCTACCAATCAAAAGATCAGGATTCTGTGGAAATCTATTTCGATGATTTCGATCTGATCTCCGCCAAACGGAAGAAGGCGCAAGCGGAGGCACAAGCGAAAGCGGAGGCGGAGGCTGCAGAGGAATCGGCTGAAATCGACGAACTGATCGAAGACGACGATAAATATGATGAGGATTTTGACGAAAAATCAACCCCCATTAAAAAAATCAACTCCTCCATAAAGGTGGATGATGATGATTCTGCTGAGCTTGAAGAGGATGTATAGTTCGTAAGACGTTCCACCTGAATAAGTTGAACAGGCCCTGTTCGTGATTACGTGCATGAACAGGGTTTTTAATTTCTATGGTTATGGTTAGTGATGTTTGAACTGATCTTGCCTTTATGGTAGCAGGTAGGGTTATGAAAGAATTCTTTAAGGTAACCGATTTAGAGACCGTTTTTCATTACATCGAATCCTTTGATCCGGTGGGAATGGAAATCGTCCCGCTGGATCAATCCCACGACCGCATATTGGCCGTTGATGTCGTGTCGGATATTGATCTTCCGGATTTCAATCGATCTATTGTAGACGGATATGCGGTCCGTGCTTCCTCTACATTTGGCGCTTCTGATGGTAGCCCGGCATTTATTACGGTCAAAGGCATCGTTGGCATGGGTGAAGTGCCTGAATTTTCTATTAAATCCGGACAGGCAGCCTCCATATCCACCGGTGGAATGCTGCCGAAGGGTGCGGACAGTGTGGTCATGATCGAACACACGGAAGCCATCGATGAATCGACCATCGAAGTATATAAAAGCGTAGCACCGGGCCAGCATGTCATTGAATCGGGAGAGGATATTCGAAACGGGAATAGGATCCTCACTGCCGGTATCCGGCTGCGCCCCCAGGAGACCGGTCTTCTGGCAGCTTTAGGTACGGAGGAGGTTAAAGTATATCGAAAACCCAAAATCGGTATAATATCCACAGGAGATGAGATCGTACCGGTTAGCGAGACACCGAAGCCGGGTCAAATTCGCGATGTCAACTCGTATACCTTGGCCGGGTTTATTCTGGAATCAGGCGGAATTCCGGTTTCTTACGGAATTGTCAGGGATGATTTTGACTCACTCTTTGATATTTGCAGCCAGGCAGTGGAACAAACCGATATGGTCTTTATTTCCGGCGGAAGTTCCGTTGGGTCACGCGATTTTACCATCGATGTGCTATCAAAGCTACCGGATCCCGATATACTGGTGCACG
>CAYSUA010000020.1:14155-21084 GCA_964433795.1 uncultured Desulfobacteraceae bacterium
AAGCCCGGGCAAACCGACGATCCTGACCAAATCTCAAAATAAAGCCATTTGGGGGTTACCGGGACACGTGGTCTCCGCTATGGTGGTTTTCAAAATCGTGGTAAAACCTTTTATCGAACACATCGGCGGATTGAAAAACACCCCTACCGACCGGAAACTGTTTCCAGCGAAACTATCGAGGAATCTATCCTCCGCCCAGGGCCGTGTCGATTACATCAGGGTGCGGATCATTGAAAAGGAAGATGGGTTGTGGGCCGAGCCGGTTCTGGGAAAATCCGGATTGATACATACCATGGTCAAAGCAGACGGTCTTATTGAAATCGATATCAATACGGAAGGGTTGGACAAAGGGGCCACAGTAAATGTGATTCCCGTATAATGCCGGAGTGTTGGAGTATTGGAGTTTTGGAGTGTTGGGATACGCTGTCGATATTCAGAATTCCACGACTCCAACATTCTTTTCCGATGATAATATAGTGAACGACAAGTTAAACATAGCCTGGAGTTGCTTATGAAGCCTGGTAGAAATGTATACCTAAAAATGAAAACACTTGAGGAGGCCAGGGAAATTTTATTCGACAGTTTTCCTCCCTCGGAAATCCTCTCTCATGAAACACTTCCGGTTCCTGAAGCTGTGGGACGCGTGCTTTCGAAACCGGTCACCGCAAAGTTGTGCTCCCCCAATTATCATGCTGCCGCGATGGATGGCATGGCCGTCAAGGCGGCTTCAACCTACGGAGCCAGCGAGTCTTCTCCAATTGAATTGGCTGTCGGAGAAGATGCCTTTCCTGTGAACACCGGTCACGTATTACCGGAAAACACCGATGCGGTCATAATGATCGAACATGTTCAGGAACTGGATGTTAATCGCATACAAATAGAGGCGCCGGCGTTTCCTTGGCAGTATGTCCGAAAAATGGGAGAGGATATCGTAGCAACTGAGCTTTTGTTTCCGCAGAATCACATCGTCAGTCCATACTGTGTGGGCGCACTCCTTGCCGGAGGTATTTTCGAAATTTCAGTATACGAAAAACCCAAAGTGGTTATTTTTCCCACCGGGTCGGAGCTTGTGAATTGGAAAAAATCGAATATAGCCGATCTCAAACCCGGCCGGATACTGGAAACAAACTCATATGTTTTGAGTTCCCTCATTGAAACTTTAGGCGGGCGATATGAGCGGCATGAAACCCTTCCGGATAATCTTCAAACACTAACGGAAGCCATCTACAATGCAGTCACCGGAGATGCCCATATTGTATTAACGGTTGGCGGCTCGTCGGCTGGTTCAGAGGATTATACGAAAGCCGTTATTGAAGATCTCGGAGAAGTGCTTGTCCATGGTGTGACCATGATGCCGGGAAAGCCGGTTCTCATGGGTCGAATTAATGAAAAACCCGTCTTTGGAATGCCGGGATATCCGGTATCCAATATTGTGGCTTTCGAACAACTGGTGGGTCCGCTGCTTTGTCGATTTCTCGGCAAACCCATGGAGAAGAGACGCACCATAGAGGTGCAACCGACGCGGAAGATTCCGTCAAAGCTGGGCGTTGAAGAATTCTTGAGGGTCAAACTGGGAAAAGTAAAGGACCGAATCGTTGCTACCCCATTGCCCAGGGGTGCGGGTTCGATCACGAGTATCACCGAAGCGGATGGAATCATTCGAATACCCAATCATGTGGAAGGCTTGAATGAAAACGAAATCGTGACGGCCGAGCTGCTGAAACCGCTCTCAACGATTAAAAACACCATTGTCATCGTGGGAAGCCATGACAATACCCTGGATATTTTGGCCGATCAAATCAGGGGGAATCGAGAGGGCATCCCTATCTCTTCAAGCCATGTGGGCAGCATCGGCGGACTCATGGCCCTTAAAAGAGGCATGTGCCATGTGGCCGGATCCCACCTGCTGGATACTGAAGACGGCTCTTACAATATTTCTTACCTAAAGCGATTCCTGCCGGACATGCGGGTAAAGCTGGTGAATCTTGTGTTTCGGGATCAAGGGCTCATCGTGCTTCCGGATAATCCGAAGAATATTACCGGAATTGAAGACCTGGCCAGGGAAGATGTCCGATTGATCAACCGGCAGACCGGATCCGGCACCCGCATTTTACTCGACTACCGTCTCGAGCAGCTGGGTATGGAGCCGGAAGCGATTAATGGGTATGATTTGGAAGAATTTACGCATATGTCGGTTGCGGTGGCCGTTCTTGGAGGTATGGCAGATGTAGGACTCGGTATATATGCGGCTGCAAAGGCTCTGAACCTGGATTTCATTCCGGTGGTCACGGAACAGTACGATCTGGTCATTCCGGAGGAATTTTTTGATTCACACAACATTCAAATCCTAATGGAAACCATACGATCCGAAGATTTCAAAAAACGGGTTCAAGCCTTGGGCGGATACAGTACTGAAAAGACAGGGGAAATTGTTTGAAGTACCGCATCATCGAACATACGGCAGACTTAGGTATTCAGGTATATGGGCGGGACGTAAACCGGTTGTTCGCAAACGCCGCCCATGCCCTGTTCGACCTGATTACCGATGTCCGAATTCTGGAGGGGAAAGCAGAAAATAGCATCCGGGTCTCCGGCGATGATTGGCCGGATCTTATGGTGAACTGGCTACGGGAGTTATTATGCCTCTGGACCGTGGAAGACAGACTCGTAAAAAATGTGGATATCACAAATCTTTCCGAATATTCTCTCCGGGCAATAACCTCAGGCGACCCATACGATCAGAATCGGCATTCGATTAAAGAGGAGATCAAAGCGGTAACATACCACCAGATAGATGTGCACCAGGGGCCATCCGGATGGGAAGCCCGCATTATTTTCGATGTATAATCGTTGAGATTAAATTAGCCACAGACCCACACAGACATACACAGACATACACAGACGTTTACCCATTTTTTTTGTCGACGTGGGAAAAAGAAAAGGAGCCGTCCAAAAAAGGAAATTCCTATACTATGAACTTATCAGACTCCATAGTCGCATGAATAATCAGATTGCCGCGGCGGACCGATCGTTCACTTCGCTATCTACAGGATCTTGTGATAAGATATCTCGACTATTAAAATAATTTGGAACCTATGATGACCGCAAATTTAAAACAAATCGATGAATATCGGTGGGAATTGCCGAAAACCGGTAACATGCGGGTTCCAGGAAGGATCTTCTGCAGCGCATCCATGATCGGAACATCTGCAGGAAAAGAACCTTTGCAACAGGTGGCAAATGTGGCGGAACTGCCCGGCATTGTCAAGGCCTCCCTCGCCATGCCCGACATCCATTGGGGATATGGCTTTCCCATCGGCGGCGTCGCTGCATTTGACTGGGAATCGGGCGTGGTTTCACCCGGAGGTGTGGGTTATGATATCAATTGCGGTGTCCGGCTTGCCACCACCGCCCTTACTGAGGCGGATGCAAAACCGAAGCTTCCGGATCTGGTGAACGCCCTCTACCGAAATATCCCTTCCGGCGTGGGGTCGACAGGCTCTATCAAGCTTTCAGTGGCAGAAGAAAAAAAGATGCTGCGGGAAGGCAGCCGGTGGGCGCTTCGGCAGGGATTCGGGGAGGATTCGGATATCGATCATACCGAAGACGGTGGAACTTTGCCCGGGGCAGACCCCGACCTGGTCAGCCAGAGAGCCCTGGAGAGAGGGCGAAAACAGCTCGGGACGCTCGGCTCGGGCAATCATTTTCTCGAAATCGGTGTGGTTGAAGAGATTTATGACCCGTCGACGGCCAACACTTTCGGTCTTTTCAAAGATCAGATCACGTTAATGATTCATACCGGATCCCGGGGGTTCGGATACCAGGTATGCGACGATTTTCTCGCCTTTATGAGCAAGCATGTCCGATCACTCGATATCGAACTGCCGGATCGCCAGTTGGCCTGTGCATGGATTCAATCCCAAGAAGGAAAGCGATATCTGAGCGCCATGGCGTGCGCTGCCAATTATGCCTGGGCCAACCGTCAAATACTGCTTCATCAATCTCGTGAAGTGTTCCAGCACGTTTTAAATGCAAGCCCCAGAACTCTCGGCATGCACCTGCTTTACGACGTGTGCCATAATATCGCTAAAAAAGAGACCCACACCATCGACGGTGAAGAAAAAACGGTCTGCGTCCACCGAAAGGGCGCCACGCGTGCATTTCCACCCGGTCACCCTGCCGTATGCGAAGCATACCGTTCCATCGGCCAGCCGATTCTTATCCCGGGGGACATGGGCACCGCCTCCTATGTAATGATCGGAACGGCAAAGGCCATGGAAGAGACCTTCGGTTCCACATGCCACGGTGCCGGAAGAGTACTGAGCCGAAAAGCAGCCAAAAAGAAAAGCAAGGGCCGCGCCATCAATCGTGAACTGGAAGACAAAGGAATACTGGTCCGGTGGACCGGCCGATCGACGCTGGCGGAAGAGATGCCGGAAGCCTACAAAGATGTTTCCGAAGTCGTCAACACGGTTCACGGCGCCGGTATTTCAAAGAAAGTAGCTAAACTCAGACCGATCGGAGTGATTAAAGGATGATGCGCGATACGCGATAGCTGGTCGAAGCGAAGCGGAGATCCCGCGTCAGCGGGGATACTGGATATTTGAGACTTGAAACTTGAAACTCGAAACTTTGAACCCTGAACTTTCATGAATTCGTAAAAAGTCGAATTCATCAAGTATTTAGTGTATTGTGTTTAGTATTTAGAGAAAAATAAACCATGTGATATCAGCTTGTTGGTGTGCTAAACACTAAACACCAAATACTAAACACTCTCGTAAAAAACTCGTTTTTCTAACTTTTTACGAGGCCATCAACTTTGAACGTGGAACGACAACTATTATGGATCCAATTCAAGCCGTCTCTCTCGGAATCTTACAGGGTCTTACGGAATTCCTGCCGGTGAGCAGTTCGGGGCATCTGGTTTTACTCCAGAATGCCTTTGGAATCAAAGAGCCGGAGCTGCTTTTCGATATCAGTGTGCACATCGGAACCCTAGTGGCCGTCTGTATCGTTTTTTTCACTGAAATAAAAAATATATTGGTCAGCCTGATCCGGCTCCCATCCCTCCTCAGGTCTTCTCAAAGTTTAAAGAACCTGTTTAATGAGAATGCCGATATCCGACTGGCCGGCTTGATCGTATTGGGATCGATCCCAACAGCCGTTTTGGGGTTAATTTTCCACGAAGTGGTCGATCAACTGTTCTCCGGCGTGGGCATGGTGGGGGTTATGCTGCTGATCACCGGCACGTTGCTGTGGATAACCCGAAAGATCCCGTTAACCAATCGTTCAATTAAGGAAATGACGGTCAAAGATGCAATCGGTATCGGCGTGATGCAGGGGCTGGCCATCATTCCGGGTATTTCTCGATCCGGCTCTACCATTTCCGTTGCACTTTTCTTGAAAATC
Source organism: uncultured Desulfobacteraceae bacterium (assembly GCA_964433795.1). Lineage (GTDB taxonomy): Bacteria > Desulfobacterota > Desulfobacteria > Desulfobacterales > SURF-15 > DUZK01. The sequence continues at coordinate 19,565 of CAYSUA010000020.1, forward strand.
GACCGGGAGACGGCGGGCCGATATTCCTTCTTGTTGTCTATCCCTGCAATGATCGGGGCTTTGATACTGGCATTGGTCTCCGATTCCATTCACAACTCGCTGCCCGCCGGAATCATATTGCTCGCAAGTGCCATTGCCGCAGTTGTTGGATATATGGCCCTTAAGATACTGCTCCGACTCGTAAAAAAAGGAAGACTCTATCTTTTTGCACCGTATTGCTGGCTTTTAGGAATTATCGCGTTAATATTTGGCTCATAAGGAGATTAGGATCGTTGAAGCCTTGCCCATTAAATTGATCGTGTTTCCGGGAATATAAATCTTTAAACAAATATTTCAGACAGGATACCGAGATGGAAATTGTTGAAAAACTGATAAAGAAAGTAAGAGACGGATTTGATATCCTTGATGTTGGAGAAACATATAAAAGCCAATCTTTAGATTGGCTGAAATTATGGTTGACCGATAAGGACTTCGATGAATATAGCCCACAAATCAGGTACTTGATCGATAATGAGAAGTGGGATCTATTGTTAGACTCATTTTATCAAGTCATACCCTTCGGCACCGGAGGCAGAAGAGGAGCGGTGGGAATCGGCCCCAACCGGATTAACAAATGGACGATTCAAGCTTCGGCGCAGGGTCATTCGCAATATCTACTAAAACAGTACGGTGAAAAGGCGAGAAAAAGGGGAATTGTCCTCGCTTACGATGTCAGAGAGTTTACTGAAACGGGGATATATGATGATTCACTTGACAACCCTGTAAAGGGTCTGAATGGAGAGCAGTTGGCCGTCGCGGCAGCTGAGGTATATGCGGCAAACCGGATTAAGGTATACACGTTTGACGGTGTCCGCAGCACGCCGGAACTATCCTTTTCAATCCGGCATTTAGACGCCGTCTCCGGAGTCATGTTCAGTGCGAGTCATAATCCTCCCTCCGACAATGGTAAAAAAGTATATGACGAGTTTGGTGGACAGTTAATACCTCCCTACGACCAAATTCTGGTGGATGAGGTAACGTCTAATGTAAAAGAGATCAAAAAAATGGAATTAAACGAGGCCAAAGAACGCGATCTCATCGTGAAAATTAGCCGGGATACAGATGATCAGTATATCCGGTCGGTTTGTGGTCTTTCTTTGTCATCCCAAAGAGATATTAATATCGTATATTCACCTTTACATGGAACGGGTAAGACATCGGTCTGGCCGGTACTGAAAAGGCTGGGATTTAAAGTCACCCCCCATCAGGAAACCTTCAATTTTAGTGGCGCTTTTGAGAATGCAACCTTTAACATACCGAATCCGGAAGTTGTCCAATCCTTCGATTCGGTCATACCATTTGCCGAGGAAATCGAAGCAGATATCATCATCAATTCTGATCCTGATGCAGATCGAATCGGGGTCATGGTTAAACATCAGGGCCAATGGGTATACTTGAATGGCAACGAGATCGGAATCCTACTCACCGATTATGCTATTGGCAAATATCAATTAAGGGGGCGGATAAACGCCGGCAGCACG
>CAYSUA010000021.1:0-3926 GCA_964433795.1 uncultured Desulfobacteraceae bacterium
CGCAGGTCGCGGAGGGAAAATTTCTGCGCCCGTCTGCGTCTGTCGAGCGAACGACTTGTCGGGTCGTAGCTCGAAGAGCGAAGCCTGAAGTGAGTGGGCGGCTATCCCCACACGGACACGCACTGATATTCAGCCTATTCCCAGAGTTTTGTAAAGATCCAAATCATCCCTGATGCCCAAACGCGTGAGTGCGAAGTCATAGCGCACGGGGTCTTCAGGACGGATGTCCCGAAAACCTTCTGTAATTTCTATGGCGGTGCGAAGGTCGGCCTGTTTTCTTTCGGTAAAACCTAAAAAGCACCCAATGCGATGCATGTGGGTGTCCAGCGGTATAATCAATTTGGATACCGGTACCTCCTCCCAACCCCCGGGATCCACTCTATCTTTTCTGACCATCCACCGCAGAAAAAGATTAAGACGCTTACAAGCACTGCCCCTTTGAGGATCGGGAATGAGATGTCCCATTTTTTGTTTGCCATTGGAAGTTAAATTCCGCACAAAATAAACGAGTCCGGGAAACACGGTATTGTCATCTTCGCTGACACCTTTCAGAAAACAGGTATACAGACTGCCGTGTTCTTCCATCACCAGTTTTATCCCTTTGAGCAATGCCGCGAGATGGCTGCCGGTGGCAAATCGGTGGGAAAAATCCGAGAAGTCTTTCTTAAGCGTTTCGGGAGTTATGGTCGAAACATATCGATAAGGTGAGGGCAACATACACTTTAAAATACGGGACACGCTTTTCAATATTTGCGCAACGCGACCGTAGGCCAGAGAAGCTGCGACTAAACCGACGATCTCTCGGTCTGCCGGATTTTCATAATTGTGGAGAAACTCGAGAGGATCCGGATGCAAGTATGCTTTGCGATTATACGTTTGGTAAATCCGATCCAATGTATGTTTTAGGGATTGATTCGGCATACGAAGCATTCAACTCATCGGATTTTGGCTTGTTTTATTATTTTTGGGGGGGTAATACCATACCGTTTACGAAATGCCAATGAATCTGATCTGAAAAGGAAAATACGCCAGCTATCTCAGCCATGAATAATGCCCCTCCCGCATCCCCCTTCGATCTCAAAAACATCCGTTATTTCATTGCTTTTAGGGTTTTTTTTAATTCCCGTTTTTATTATCCGGTTTTTACCATCCTGTTTCTTGATTTCGGGCTGACCATTGAGCAGTTTGCCCTGCTCAATGTTGCATGGGCTGCAACCATTGTCGTTCTGGAAGTACCTTCCGGAGCTATGGCCGATGTGATCGGACGGAGAAGACTGCTGGTTCTTACCGGGACCATAATGGTTTTTGAAATTGCCCTCCTCTGTTTCGCTCCAAAAGGGAATACTACATTGCTTTTCTATATTTTTCTCATCAATCGTATATTGAGCGGAACCGCTGAAGCTGCAGCCAGCGGGGCAGATGAAGCCCTGGCATACGATACACTGAAAGAACAGGGGGATGAGAAGGATTGGGGTCGAGTCCTTGAAAAACAGATGCGCATGCAGTCTTTGACTCGGATTATTGCCATGAGCATGGGCGCTGCCGTATACGATCCGGATCTCTTGAATCGGATAGCCGCGTGGCTGGGATTTGACATACATTTCAGTCAATCGGTCACCCTGCGGTTCCCGTTATTCCTGACGCTTGCCATGGCGATCATAGCGTTGTTCACCACCGTGAAGATGAAAGAAGTAGAAGGTAAAACCGTTTCAAGCGAAGAAACCATGGACACCTCGAAAAGTTCCGTCGTTCAAGCTTTTAGAACAACGCTGCAGGCCGGAGGCTGGATTGTCCAAACCCCCTTCGCTCTGATGCTTATTGCCGGGGGAGTGATGTTCGATCATGTGATTCGAATGTTGGGCACCCTGAACAGTCAGTATTACCGGCTGATCGATCTCCCTGAGGCATCGTTCGGGCTCATCGGATCGGGACTTGCCGTATTGGGGCTGTTTATACCCCGTATTGCCCTGAGATTTGCAAACGAACACTCCCCCCTATACAATTTCATACTCATGTCCGCTGCGACCCTTGTCGGCCTAATCGGGGCCACCTTCATGATTCCCATCTATGGGGTGTTTCCCATTGCACTGCTTTTCTGTGTGATCAACCTTAACAGTTTCTTCATCAGTCATTATCTGAATCGAATCGCCGATTCAAAACAGCGGGCCACGGTTCTGAGTTTCAAAGGGCTATCCATGAATCTCGCATACGGTATCATCGGCGTTCTTTATTCTTTTCTGATTGCAGCAAAACGATCTGCCGTCTTTCAAAAGGAACCGGATGTGACCGGGCAGATTCTGGAACGACTGGTTTTCATCAAAGCCCTGTCATGGTTTCCGGGTTATTTTTTGTTGATGTTTATGCTACTGGCAGTCCTTGGTGTGTGGATTTTGCGTCGTTCATCAGAACATCGAACTGTCGGATAATTAAGTTAAGCAAACAACGGCCTATGGTCTTGAGACGTGAAAAATCTTTGCCTATAAACGGTAAATGAGTGCCTTTAGTCACTGATAACGCATCCTTTATTTTCTTGACATGGCCGGGGTAGCTGTATATTTTTCTGAATATATTTATATTTACATATTTCAATGAGTTACACGTTCACAAGATTAGGGCTGTATGACATTGGGTTTAATCTTTTACAGGGGGTGGACAAATGATACTGCCAACGGTTAAAATCAAGAAAATACTCTATACCAGCGATCTTTCTGAAAGTGCCTTTCATGCGTTTGCCTATGCGGTCAGCCTTGCCAATCAATACGATGCGGGAATCACCATTCTTAATGTTCTAATAGAAGATCCGGATATCGAATCAAAGGTTGCCCCTTATATCGGTGATGACGAGTGGAAAGAGATCAAAAAACGCCATTATCAGGAAGCAAGAGAGGCATTGATCGGCAAGAAAAGGGACAACGTTGCCATTCGAGAGGTGCTGGAGAGCTTCAGCGAGAAGGTCAAGATAGAAGCCGACAGTCAGGCGTTTGTAACCGATGAGATCATTGTTGAACGGGGCAATCCGGTGGATAAGATTCTGGAGGTGGCGGACAGCCGGAATTGCGATCTCATCGTAATGGGAAGTCACGGACATGGCGTCATCGAAGATGCGCTCATCGGAAGCACCGCAAGAAGGGTTGTGCGCCGATCCACCAAACCGGTATTGGTGATTCGATTGCCGGAATAATCATTCCTCGGGCTTCAGTTCCGACTTGGTCTTTAACTGCTTCCCATCGGATTGAAACATGATGGCGCCATGGGTGGCAGTATTATAAACCCTGCTTCCATGTGCTTTGTATGCTTTCATGACATCAGGATGAGGAAAACCAAAGCGATTTTTCCATCCTGAAGAAAAGACGACCTGCTCCGGCGAAACCATGCGGATGAACGGCGTGGTGCTGGAATCCCTGGCGCCGTGATGGGGCGCCAGCAGTACGGTGCTTTTCAATCCTTCACCCACTTGTTGTATCAATTCTTTTTCAGCCTGCTTCATAATATCACCCGGAAACAAAAAAGATACGGACCCGTATCGTACCTGAATAACCAGAGAGTTGTTATTCAAAGTCCGCCATCGATCTTTTTTCCGTTTGGCCAAGAAGTTTTCAGGCGGATACAGAATATTCAGTCTTACCCCATTGATTTCGTGATTTTTCGGAATTTTACCGTATGCCGGAAACCGAATATTTTTTATCTCTGCAATATCCAGAAGCCTCAGATACCCTTTCTTTTGAACCCTTTCACCGTTTGTCCATATACTTTTTACATGGAAGTGATTCGCCAGATAGAGCAGGCCATTTATATGGTCACTGTCCGGATGGGTGAGGATGAGAGTGTCTATGGTTCCGATTTTTTTCCGCCGGAGTAATGGGGCAACTATTTTTGCGCCGACATCAAATGTGGAATTATCCGAAATCAGTAGGGCACCCACTTCG
>CAYSUA010000021.1:3936-10686 GCA_964433795.1 uncultured Desulfobacteraceae bacterium
AAAAGCCTCCCCCATCCACCATTAAGGTTTTCCCCCCCGGTAAATCCAACAATACAGCACTACCCTGTCCCACATCGAAGACGGTTATTCGCAGATCTTTGTGCCATAAACGATGGTGAACCCAGTAACCGAAATCGATTAATCCGGTTAAAATGATTATGCTGACGGCGATTCGTACCATTTTATGGGAAATGTGTTTTTTTCTCCTTAATAAAAGGACAACGATGAGAAAATAATAACCGATCATTTCAAAAATAGATGGTATGAATGTCTGAATTGCAGCATGGGGGAAGCTCGACATCCATTGAATCAGATAAACGGCTTGCTGAAGAATCGTCAGGCTCAGGTGAATGCAAACGCCTGCAAGTGGAATGTTGAGTGAGTAGAAAAGGACAGAAATCAGTCCCAAAGGGACCACGATAAATCCGATTAAAGGAATGATTACCAGATTTGCCAACAAGCCGATCAGTGAAACCTGGTTAAAGTAGTACATGACAAAAGGAAAAGTCCCCAAAGTGGCGAATAGAGAAGCTATAAAAAAAGATCTGATCCAGAACAGAAATCTTATCCCCCATGTGCCGGCTGTTTTTTGTTCCATAAACGGTGTTTTATCGAAAGAGATGAATCCGAAGAGGATAAAAAATACCGCTGCAAATGACAGTTGAAAAGATGCGGAAAAAAGCGACGGCGGATGAACCATGAGAATCAGAAATGCGGCAACGGAAAGAGTATTGATGGTGTCGTGTTCCCTTTCGATGAGAAAGGAGAGAAGAAACAACGAGGCCATGATTACGGCTCGCTGGGTGGATGGCGACATTCCGGCAAGCAAGCCATACAGAATGACCGGTGCCAATGAAGCGATGGCAGCTGCTTTTCGGGTCCATGCATGCCAGAGAAGGGTTTCGATATGAGTGAATATCCATTTGAAGAATAAAAATGAAGCGGTGGCCACAATGCCGATATGCAATCCTGAAATTGCTAGAATGTGACCGACACCGGATCGATAAAAACTGCTCCGAACCGGTGATGCAATATGACTACGATTCCCTATGATAAGGGCCTTTAGCACACCTTTGGCTGAATCAGAGCTTTGATTGCCTATCCATAGGGAAATTCTGCTCCTGAAGTTTTCTATTTTCTCCCTGATTCCGTTTGTTTTGCCTTTATGGAGAACCGATAACCGCATACCGGATGTATAGGCAGTTCCCCAAATGTTTCTGAATGCCATATGCCGGGTGTAATCAAATTTGCCTGGGTTATTGAAATTCCGAAACGCGCGGATTTTGCTCCGAAAGGAAATTGTATCTCCCGGGGAAAGCTCGGGGTCCGTTCCGTATACGGATACGCTGATTCTGCCGACCACCGGAATAAATCTCTCTTTTTTTGAGATGGCGGTTGTTGTCAGAATGAATCTGATTCGGGTTTTTTCTTTTATCGGTTTGCCTGCAACCGTCCCTTTTATTTTATGGACGGATGCATCTTTGAATTGGACAATGTGATTAGGCGGAAACCGTGGAGAGATCCAGGGCTGTATGGAAAGATACCCGAGAGTAAAGAAGAAAAGAAGCGGAGCGATTCGCCCCTGTTTTTTTCGAACGATCTGAAAGAGCAGAACTCCCGATCCGAAAACGGCGAAGCCCCAAACCGGTATCCATTGACCCGGAAAATGACACCCTGTCCATATTCCGATCATCAGGAAAACCAGAAGGGGGATTACCGGCCGAAAATAGATACCGGACATGATTATTGGGTTGGTTGATTTAAACGATTATACGGTTAATCCGTGCTCCAAGGCTTTTAAATTTCTTTTCAATGGCTTCATAGCCGCGGTCCAGATGATACACGCGATTGACTTCGGTGGTTCCTTGTGCAACGAGCCCGGCAAGGATCAGAGAGGCGCTGGCCCTCAGATCGGTGGCCATAACCGGCGCCCCCGACAGATTCGAAACACCTTTGATCATAGCGGAGTTTCCTGAAATGGTAATATCCGCTCCCATTCGTTCGAGTTCACTGACATGGATAAATCGGTTTTCAAAAATGGTCTCTGATATGATGCTCTGGCCGTCGGCCACAGACATGAGCACCATAAATTGTGCCTGCAGATCTGTGGGAAATCCGGGATAGGGAAGGGTTTTTAAATCAGCACTTTTAATTTCCGACGGTCCGGTAACCCGAATGTGACCGTCTCCTGTTTCGATGCGGGTGCCGGTTTCTTCTAGTTTGTTGATAACCGCTTCCAGATGGTTCGGCTCGCAGTTTTTTAACGTTATCTCTCCACCGGTGAGGGCGGCGGCGATTATATACGTGCCTGTTTCGATACGGTCCGGGATAATGGAAACCGATACCGGATTCAAGGACTCGACACCGGTTATGGTTATGACGGGAGTGCCTGCACCCTCGATATTTGCGCCCATCTTTTTGAGAACTTCCGCATGAGCCACCACCTCCGGTTCCTGAGCCGCATTGTGCAATGTCGTGATTCCGTCTGCCAGAACAGCGGCCATCATCATATTTTCCGTTCCGGTAACCGTCACAATATCAAAGAAAATTTCTGTCCCCTTCAATCCGTCTGCCGATGCTTCCACATAGCCTTGGTTGAGAGATATGGCGGCGCCCAACCGCTCCAATCCTTTAAGGTGGAAGTTGATGGGGCGGGCGCCGATGGCACATCCGCCCGGCAAAGAGACCCGGGCTTTTTTGAGCCGCGCCATCAGGGGCCCCAGCACCAATATGGAGGCTCTCATTTTCCTTACCAATTCGTAGGGTGCTTCGTGATTATAAAGACCGCTGCCGTCGATTCGGACCGTCCGATCATCGGATTCGATGCGGGCGCCTAAGCTTGCCAGGAGGAGTTTGATGCTTTCGATATCCATTAATCGAGGAACGTTTGAATATACACTCTCGCCGTCCGCAAGAAGAGAGGATATCAGTATCGGAAGGGCTGCATTCTTTGCCCCGCTGATCTCAATTTCACCGTTGAGCTTCACACCGCCTTCTACAACAATTTTATCCATATTTTTTTACCTTCATTCGAAAATATAGATTACTCCTTATACTAACCTATTTCTTTAAGCAAATGAAACCTAAAGTGAACAGCGATTTTCGGTTAGATGTTCATGAAGAAGGAGGAGCAGGGGAATGACCAGATAAAAAAAAGCGCTTCACCACGTCGATCAGGCAAGCGCTTTTAGTTTTCGGAATCGATTACAGTATAAAGGCTACTGGTGTTCGGAGCCTTTTTCTTTCATGGTATCGTAGATGGCTTTCACCACACAATACGCGACACCAAGCCCGATTACATTTAGCGCAAAATGAAGGCCTCCGTGAAACAGTATATGTCCCATGTCCCAGACCCATTCAAACGAAAACGGAAGCATATCTTCTCCTCCTGAAACCGGTTTACCCGGCAATCGGATTTAATTCTTTTTCCTGTGGAAATACCGGTAGATACCGGTATGAGATCATGATCAGGATAATTCCATAACATACGGGAAGTATGGTGGTGGCGATTTCCTGCCAGCTCGGGAAATAAAGCACCCAGTTCTCAAAAGGCAGTACCGGTATGGCCAAAAGCTGTAATATCATGACCCATCGATTCAAACATACGCCGATCACGGCAAGTATCACCGCTAAGGTCAAGCCTCGCGGATTGCCGCGCCATTTAGGGGTAATCAATATGGCAGCCGGGACAATTCCGCAAACCACCAGCTCCAGAATGAGTATCCAGATTCCGTAAAAAGGATTGTTTGAATAAAAGGCCATAAAATCCAACCCCTTGGAAGGTGCGGTTACGGTCGCCCAATAAATGGTATCGATGATCTTGGCAACCATGTAGGTGGCCAGCATCCATCCTGCGATTTTCGCCAGTACCTGGATGACGTTTTCCTTAACGAGTTTCTTTTTGGTTACTTTTTCGGTGATTTTCGTGATGAGGATGGTGAAGCACGGTCCACAGGCTGCCGCCGACCATGTATAAAGGAAAAAGGTCCAGGGCCATACAAAGACACCTTCTCTGAAACCGAAGGGGCGCGCAAATAAAACTCCGGAAACACCGCCCAGAGAACCCTGGTGAAAAAAGGACAGAAACGCACCGGTTGCGGCGAACACCGCCATGATTTCATGCAGGTTGTGACTCAGATTGTGAAAGAACGGCACCCGGTCAATCTGGCGGTTTTCGAGAATCAACGGGATATATTCTACGCAGAGTACGCCGAAGTAAGCGGTGAGACAAAACGCCACTTCGGTGAGCATGGAGTGGACGTTGGCATGCCAGAAAATAAACCAGCCTCTGAGGGGTTGCCCCACATCGATTCCGAGAAGCAACTGGGCCGAACTGTAGCAGATAAATCCGATGAGCACGGCGTAGTTGATAATGTGTTTCAAGTCATTGATACCGATGATGTATCGTAGGAATCCGGTGAAAAACGCACCACCCCCTAAAGCGATAACGGACAGGTCTGCCCATATCCAGAGTGCAAATCCGTAAGCATCGTTCATATTGGTTTGATTGAGTCCCTTTATCCAAACCAGCATCATGGCGTAGACGCCCCACATTAAGACGGCGCCGACGATAGCAATACCCAATGCAAATTTCCACAAGGGGCATCGATTAACGCCTTGGGGTATGAGTGCAGAATCCATTCGTTTTGAGCTCCTTGATCTTTCCGGTTTTGTTAGATTTACAGCAAGCCGTTATATTTTTTGTCTTTCCTTTTTAAGATAGTTGTCTCCGGATTGTCTGATCCACTTCCGGCTTGAAACATAGTACACCTTGGGATTGGTATCGAGCCTCTCAAGCAGACGAAATGCCTTTGGATTTCTTGGGCGTCCGGCATGTTTGGGATCCGGTTGAACCATCTGATGAACGGTGTGTTTCGGGTTGTTCAGATCGCCAAACGTAATGGCGCCGGCCGGGCATGCTTGTGTACATGCGGTTTGATATTCATCTTCTTCAAGCACACGTCGGCCTTCCAAAAATGCTTTGTCCATGGCCAGTTGATACCGATGAAAACAGAAGCTGCATTTTTCCACTACACCTCTCATGCGAACCGATACATTGGGATTCAAAAATCTCTCCATCCCTTCGGGCCATACCGGATCCCACCAGTTGAAATATCTGACATGATAGGGGCACGCAGCCATACAATATCGACAGCCGAAGCAACGGGAATAGATCTGGCTGACGATACCGGTTGCCATGCTGTAATCGGTTGCTGTGGCCGGACAGACGGAAACACAAGGTGAATGACCGTGATCTCCGTGGCCGCCGCAGTGCATGCAAGGCCTAGGTAAATAGCAAATATCGGCATTTGGCCAGGATTTTCCGTTTTTCAGCTTGTAGACCCGCATCCACGTGATGCTGACCAACTTGTCGGTTTCGTCTTTTCTGAATGGAACATTGTTTTCCGCCATGCAGGCCACCATGCAGGAACCGCAGCCTGTGCACAAATCCAGATTGATGGCCATCCCGAACTTCTTGTTGCCGTTATTTCCCTGTGTCTGTTTCATCAACACCTCATTTGATTGATGATTTTCGATTGAAAATTGATTATTTCTTCAATAGTCAATCTTCAATATTCAATGCAACTAGGCCTTGCCGAGTTTGGCCCGAATACCCCAGGCGGCATCAAGTCCCGAGGCCGGATCGTAAACCGCTCCGATGAGTTCATTATAATTCACCCCTTTGTCGGCGATATAATTGTCATAAGCGGTATGACCCAGCCCTCTGGGAAGCGCAATGATACCCTCCTTAATTCCTTCAAACAGATGAACTCTGACTTTTGCATTGCCTTTGGGGGTAGTTAAACGAGCGTATTTTCCTTCCGATAAGCCGAGCTGTTTGGCTGTTTTCGGATTGATTTCGATGAAGACATCTTTCCCCTTAAGTACCGTATCTTCAACGGTTTTAATGACAAATGGCGGATCTCCGATAAACCCGTTTACCAGCCGCATGGAGTCATAGGGGATCAGCAGTAGCGGATAGGCGCCGGCATCCCCTTGGGGTTCCACACCGGTATACCAATCGGTAATCGGTTTTGTCTTCCGATCTCCGTTACCGGTTTGATCGGAAACGACAAATTCGAATTTCCCGGAAGCCGTTTCAAAGGCCTTTTTCCAATCAGGTACGGAGAAAACAGTAGGTGACCAGTACCCTTTATCCAAGAGCGTGTCCAACTTTCGGCCCAGAGTCTTCTCAAGACAAGCCTCGTAGCTTTTCCACGGAAAGGCTAGGGCCACACTGCCTCCCAATCCCTTGGCAATACTGAGAATCACATCGCCCAGGTGTTTGGTGTTGAGTTGGGGCGAGACCACCGGTCTGGTTAGTCCGATTACCGGTTTCTGCAGCCCGATGGGCGGCGGGACATCCTCATATCTTTCAAGATAGGTATGGTTGGGCAGGATGATATCCGAATATTGTGCGGTTTCATCCATGTAAGAGGAGAAGCTCACAATGAACGGCACCTTATCCATTGCCGTTTTAACCGCTTTGGCATCCGGAAGCGAATAGAGGGGATTGGCGCCGGCCGCGAACAGGGCTTGAATGGGATAACCGGTTTCTGCAATGATGTTTTCAAAAAAACGATGGGAAAGATATCTTACGGATGCATATTTTTCACTTCCGGCTTCATCCAGTCGCCCATTTTGCAATCCGTTGGAGGCGATCCGGTCCGTTTCGATTTCCGGCCAGTCGATGTAATCGTTGTCTGAAATCGCGTGAAACCCGCCTTTCTGATTGACATTGCCCACCAG
>CAYSUA010000021.1:10696-14495 GCA_964433795.1 uncultured Desulfobacteraceae bacterium
GCCTGAACCGCCAAGAATTCACCGATAGCACTCGATGACCGTCCCTGACCCCGCCCACAGATAGCAAGCGGTTTTGACGCACGAGCAAAATGCCTTGCCAACGATACGATTACTGCCGTTTCAACACCGGTTGCATCGGCAACATTTTCAGGCGCATAAGCGTCCGCCACCAGCGATTTAAATCCCTTTTGTTTATTTCCCTGTTTGTCCGTCCAGTCTTCGAACCCGAAACCGTGGTTTCGTATGAAATTTTTATTATACAGTTTTTCCTTAATAATGACATGAGCCATTGCGAGCGCCAATGCCGTCTCTGCCCCCGGGTTTATGGGTATCCATTTGTCGGATTTGGCCGCAGATTTTGAAAGACGGGCCTCAATCTGAACAACCTTTCCTCCGGTTTTTTTCAGGTTGCTGTTGGCTCTAAACATACGTACCGGTGATCCCCATCCTTCGATGATGCCGCTTCCGAAACTCAGTACAAAGGTTGCATTTTCAATGTCGAATCCGGCTTCGGCCCGAACGCCGTGCATCAAGTAGAGCGCCAACTCGTAAGAATCTTCCATTGAAGGCATGCGAATGAAATTATGAGAACCGAAGGCACTCATAAACCGGGTCATAAGTCTGGCTACCGTCCCTCGATCCGTTCCTGAGATACAAGCCAGTCCGTGGGGTCGGTTGTTTTTTCGAATCTCTCCCAGCTTTGTGACCACTTCGGAAACGGCTTTTTCCCAGGATATTTTTTCCCATTTGCCTTCTCCTCGGCTGCCTTTTCTTTTCAGCGGATGAGGAATCCGGGTGGGCCCGTACAGCAGCTGCAGCCCTGACAAGCCTAACGGGCAGATACCGCCGTCATTGACGGGATAACCGTCCATACCTTCTATTTTAACCGCCCGATCTTCAACTTTTCTGACGGTAATGCCGCAACCTCCCGGGCAAAGCCGACATACCGAATTGACAAAAGTAACCTCGCCGTTTGGCGGAACCGGTGTCCACGGCCAGTTCTGAGACCAGATCGATAAGTCATCCGTCATTTTCCAAGGCAGCGGTGTGAGGGCAGTGCCGGCTGCTCCACCAACGATAAATGATAAAAAGCTTCTTCTGTCGATCTTCATAGATTCGTCCTCATATGGTTAGCGAATCGGCTCTGTTGCTTTCTCGTATGCTTTTTTATTTTCATGTTCTTATTTGTGGCAGACAAAACAGGCGTCCTTTTCCGTTTGGACGCTGGACCCTTTCTTTATCTCCATGACATTGGGGAAGGCGACTGAAGCCATTTCTCTCAACTGCCGGGTCAGGGACTGTTGAACCCCCGATTCTTTTTCGGATGTGGCATTCTGCATGTGGCAATCCGCACAATCGTCCATTTTCATCCGTTCCCAGGAATGTTGTTTAATTCCTGAGATATTCTTTCCCCAAATGTCCCTGCTGTTCCCGGTGAGCCGGTTTTCTTCGTAGATTCTCGTTTCAGTAGACTCTCCGATAGGGCCATGGCAGGTAACGCATTCCATTTTGGCTGTTTTGACATGGGCGGCATGTGAAAAGAAAACACTGGCGGGCTGCTTGGAATAAATCAGCCATGGGACTTCTTTGTCTGCTTCAACATACTCTCGAACAAATTTTTCTTCCTCAGGGTCTTCTCCGTTTACATCTTCATGGCATTCAATACAGTGTGAAATCGTTGGAACGCCGGAGAAACTCCCGTCTTCCCGAAAATAGTGACAACTTTCGCACTCCTCTTCCACTTCTGCCACATGCAGGGCATGGTTGTAGTTAAGGGGCTGTTTTTTCTTTGAGTATAGCAGTTTTGGAAAGACCACCCATCCCACAATCAAACTGGCCACAAAACCCAAGATAAAAAACAGGAATATGGTTGCACCGGCTCCGCTCTTTTTTTCCGTCAGTTTCGGCGGCTCCATCGGTTCCGATGCTTCAGCTTCCATTTCCTCGTCTTCAGGGGCTTCGGCTTCTGGACTGTTTTGTTCCTCTGATGTGCTCATGGACACTCCGTATGCCTATTTTCAACAAGTTAGGGTAAAATCAATAGTTTAAATTGTAAGAGGAAATGTATATCGATGGATCATTTTGATGTCAAGGAAAAACCATTAACCTGAGTATCCGTAACTGTGCAGACCGGGAAGGTAATTGACACCGAAATAGGTAAACATCACGGCCAGAAAGCCGCCAATGGATAGAAAGGCGATACGCTTTCCGTGCCATCCACGCATGAGTCTGGCATGGAGCAGGGTGGCATAAACAAACCAGGTGATGAGTGACCAGGTTTCTTTGGGATCCCAGCCCCAGTATCTTCCCCACGCTGAATTTGCCCAAACCGCTCCGGTGATGATTCCGATGGATAGAAAGAGAAAGCCGAACGTGATCATCTGATGCGTTAATTCATCCAGCGCACCGGCGGCAGGAAAGCGGCTGAAGAGGGTGCCTTCGGCCTCGGAATCTTTTTGCTTGAACAGAAACATCACGCTTGTTCCGAAAGCAATGGCAAACCCGGCATAGCCCACAAAGCATGCCATGACGTGGGCGATGAGCCAATTGCTCTTCAACGCCGGGATCAACGGTTGGATTCGATCACTGATATTGGGGGACATGGATGCATACGCGATGCTTAAAAACGCCAACGGCATGGTAAATGCGCCGATGATTTTATTCTGGTGCTTCCGCTCTATGATGATATAAATTATCCCGATGGTCCAGGCAAAGAAAACGAGGGATTCATACAGATTCGACAATGGGGCGTGGCCGATCCCCAAACGGTAAGATTCCGTCCAACGAAGAACAATGCCTATGGTATTTCCGATGATGCCGAGAAGTGCCGTTCCGGTGGCGATCCGGCTTACGGCGGTGTTTTTAAAAACCCAGGCGAATATATAAAAAAATGCGGAAAGACCATATATAAACGTAACGATGGATAATATCAGTGAACTTGTCATTTGCGTTTCCTTTTCTGTCGTAATCTTGTAATTTTTACCGCTAATCTTCTCCAAGCCGAGTCAGTTTCTCGGCAATTGTCTTTATTTTTTTGTTCATGCCCAACCTGTTTCGATCAGAGGTTCCGGACACAAGCACCGCCCGGTGCTTCCCTTTGTCGAGCACCTCGATAAAGATTCTCTGATGAGACATAAAAAAGGCGATAAAACAGCCGATGATCATAATGATAAAACCGGAATAGACAATCCAGACACTCGGGTCCTTGGTGACCTGGAGGCCGGTATAATACCAGTATTTGGCGTCGGTGACAGATATCAAAAAGCCGCCTTTGCGCATGTTATCAAATTCGGGAAACCTCACCGGAAGAATCACATTTGCAGTGGAACCGTTTTGAGATTTCAGTATACCCAAAAATACTTCTCCGAGGTCATGCTCCCTGAATTCGTAAGAATTTCGGTAATCTTGAAAAATGAACTCCCCACCGTTTTCGGGAATCTTTACTGCATTCCCCTTGACCGCTGTTTTCATGTAGACCGTGCCTGATGATCGGCTTTTAAAACTGAGGGTGACCTCCTTGGGAGAGAGGGTGCCGTAACTGGATTGAAATATGTTGATCCCCTTGTACCGGAGTGGATCATTGACGATAATATCCTTTTTTAGGATCGGTTTTCCGCCCTCGATAACCGTAAGGCTCGAGCGAAATTCTTTAGGAGCACCGGTATTGTAGAATTGTACATCAAAATCTTCACACCGGATGCTAAAATCGAGTGCCTTCTTTTGGCCGGTATTTCTAAGCGTGATGCTGCTTACCGTTTCCCCTTCCGGAATATTTACAAACCCTTCAAAACCGAAAAAC
>CAYSUA010000021.1:14505-20977 GCA_964433795.1 uncultured Desulfobacteraceae bacterium
CCAAGCCACCCGTGAGCAGAAAAAGCACACTCAAATGGACGGTATACACCCCCAGCCGGGTCCACCGGCCCTTTTCCGCCAGTATGCGGTAGCCATCATCCAGGGATTCGATTCGGTTGTAGCCGAATAATTTGGAAATATAGGGAACATAACGCTTTTGGGTCTGTTCCAGGGAGCCGTCGGTGACATATTTTTCCTTCTCTTTTTGCCGGGCAAACTGATTCGGATTAAATTTTGGGTTTTTTGTAAATATGATCTTCCATGTTGCAGACAACCGCTCAACCGAACAGACGATAACGTTCGTTGCCAGCAGCAGGAGTAAAAATTGGAACCACCAGGAATGATACATGTCGAAAATATCTAGAATGTAAAAAATTCGATATAAAAAATCACCGAAGGCGCGTACATAAGCTGCGGGACTTTCATTCTGGGGGATGAGGGTTCCGATAATCGAAGTGGCTGCAAGGGTGAGCAGTACGGTAACCGTCAGTTTTACCGATGCAAAAAAAAGCCATATTTGTTTTGAAAGATCAGATGATCCCCTGTCTTCGCCCATTCCGTGTCCTTTCTAATTCTAACTTATTTCAAATATAACAAAGTATTCCTGTCGGGGCAACTGCCGTATCACGGGTATTATGATGAGATGACCCGAATGGGACAGACCTGGTACATTGTTCCAATAAAAAAGTCTTCACGCCGAGTTGAAACCCGTGTGAAGACTTTTTATGGAAAAAATGAGTGGATCGGTTTGTTTAACAGATTTTGAGAGCGTTATTCGATTATTTCTTGATGTAGATCCCCCGGGATTTGGAGGCGATGACCCCCCGTTTGGCAAGCTTATACAATGCGTTGCTGAGTTGTCTGGAATCGAGACTGGTTTTCTCCTTCAATGCGGCAATGCCGACTCCTTTTCGGCTGCGTTTGATAACACCCAGAACCGTGTCCAGCACGTTCTTTTTCTTCGCAGGTGCTGCTTTTTTTGCTACCGCCTTTTTTGCTACTATTTTTTTTGCTGCAACTTTTTTTGCTACAACTTTTTTTGGGGTTTTCTTTTTGGGTGCGGCTTTCTTCGCAGGTTGTGCTTTGCCTAATTGTTTGGAGACACTATCTATCTGTTTGGATAGAGCGGAAAGAGATTTGGCGATCGATTTTAACTGACTCTGTACTTTCTTCATCTAAATTCTCCTCCTTTTGGGTATTAATTGGCCGAATTTTAAACTTTGGAGGAAGTATACTATACTTTTTAAAAAGTCAACAAGTTCTTCATTTTTTTATGACAATTGTTACCGGTTGACAATATGTCAAGACTATGGAAGATAAATTGAGAGTAATAGGCATAGAAGATTTTCTTTGGACTTTTATCGTTTATATCCTTAGTACAGTACTATAACCAACAAAAAACAAAGATATTTTTTAATGAATGAGAACAAGTACAGAATTCCGTATGAACAAGCACTGAATCCATCACAGCTCGATGCAGTTATTAAGACTGAAGGTTCGATTCTGGTGATCGCCGGCGCGGGCAGCGGCAAAACGCGGACGTTAACATACCGAGTTGCCCGCCTTGTAGAAGAAGGGATATCTCCAAGTTCTATTCTTCTCTTGACCTTCACCAGAAAAGCAGCCGATGAAATGCTCAAAAGAGCTTCCCAGCTCCTGGACGATCGATGCGAAAAGGTTTCCGGCGGTACGTTTCATTCTTTTGCTAATATGGTGTTACGCCGAAATGCCGATTCCATAGGCTTTGACAAAGGGTTCTCCATTATTGATCGAGCGGATTCGGAGAGTTTAATCAGTATGCTGAGAAAGGAGATGGGGTTTGTTTCCAAGTATCGCTCTTTTCCGAGAAAGCAGACCTTGGCTACCATTTTTAGTAAAGCAGTGAACAAGGTATTACCCGTTGAAGAAGTCATTTTCAATGATTATTCCCATTTCACTCCCTTTTTGGACGGGATTATGGAGCTCCAGCAGGCCTATGGAAACCGTAAAGTCGAGCATTCTTTTCTCGATTTTGATGATTTGCTGTTGTGTCTCCGACAGGCGCTGAGAGAACAATCAGACCTTCGGGATCGGCTTGCGCGACAATTTCGTTATATTATGGTGGATGAGTATCAGGATACCAATCAGATTCAAGCCGATATCATCTACCTGTTGGTGGGGCCTGAGAAGAACATCATGGTGGTAGGGGATGATTCCCAGAGCATTTATGCATTCCGGGGCGCTAATTTTAAAAACATTATCAACTTTCCGGCAATGTTTCCGGGTACGCAAATTATTCGCTTGGAGGAGAACTATCGAAGTGTTCAACCCGTCCTCGACTTGGCGAACATTATCATTGACCGGGCTGAAGAGAAGTATACCAAAACGCTCTTTACCAGTAAATCGGGCGGATCTGTACCGTCTTTAATTACCGCCGCTGATGAGAACAGCCAGTCCCGATTTATTGTGAATAAACTGCTGGAGTTGGAGCAAATGGACATATCTCCCAACCAGATTGCCGTGCTGTTCAGGGCCGGTTTTCACTCTTTTGATCTCGAGATCGAATTGAATCGGATGGGGATATCATTTATTAAAGTCGGCGGATTTAAATTCATGGAATCCGCTCATATTAAAGACGTGCTGGCACATCTTAGAATTTTCGCCAATCCCTATGATCGCATCAGCTGGTATCGAATCTTGCTGCTCATCGAAAAAATCGGTCCCCGATCCGCACAACAAATATTCGATGCCATTGTTTCCAATCAATCCGGCTATGGGGGTATTTTTTCGATTGCAGGCAAAAAGGGATACGCCGACGGTTTGGATCGTCTGAAAAGGCTGTTAAAAGAAATCCATGACCATCCGCTTTCGGTAACGGAGATGGGGGAACATGTACTGGCGTATTATGTGCCGATTCTAAAAGAGACCTATGACGACTATCCCAAACGGTTAAAGGATCTTGAACAAGTGCTTGTCATCATGAACCGATATTCACATTTGGAATCGTTCTTGACGGATATGGCGCTGGAGCCGCCGAATACCGGTTTTGATGATTCATTTGCGCCGGATCGCGATGACAACAATCAGCGGTTGACCCTTTCCACGATTCATTCCGCCAAGGGTTTGGAGTGGCACACGGTGTTTATTATATGGGCGTTGGACGGCCGGTTCCCGTCGGTTCAATCTATGGAGAAACCAGAAGATCTGGAGGAAGAACTTCGTCTGATGTATGTGGCATCTACCCGTGCCAAGGAGAATCTTTATTACATTTGTCCCATGGCGGCTTACGATCGCTATACCGGCCTGAGTTTCAGTCGACCGTCACGGTATATCGATGGTATTCCGGAGGAGCATCTTCAGCGGATCTACATATAGAAGCTGAAGGCTAAAAGGGCGGGACTGAAGATGGCGTTATTTTTTTTCTGAGAAATACTCTGCCTCGTACACGCGAACCTCTGTATTGTTATCCGTCCAGCATCTTCGCTCCATCCCGGCCTTATTGCAGAGATGCCCCAGGAAATCCTCAACATTCGGCAGTTGCTCCCATACTTGGGGTAGAAACGTAGAACGCTGCCATCCTCGAGATAAAATAACACCATGAACGCCCGGCCGGAGCCTTGCCTTCAAATCGTCTGCATCCGTATATTCAAGGACTCTCGGCATCGTCAACACGCTGACTTCAATTTCAATATCTTCTAATTCGTCTTCAGTCATCGGGGGAAATCGAGGGTCATCAAAGGCGGCATTTATGGCATTTTCTTCTACTCCCTCCAACAGGGATTTTTGCGGTTCGATGGTGCCGATACATCCCCGCAGCACATCCCGTTTATGAAGCGTGACAAAGCATCCCCTTTTTTCCTGAAGCGCTGAGCTTATTTTTTCGGGTTTGTCGACGGAATCTTGACTCCTTAATTTTGCTTCTATGGTGGTACGGGCCAATACCAGCAAGAAATTTCGATCGATATCCGTTAAATCCGACATCTTCTTTTCTTTCTAATATGAGTCCAAAAATCCTTCCTCAACGGTGATGTCACTGTTGTTTTTCACCTGAGAAAGCCACTCGTCAAACGCCCTTTGTTTTTTCATTTTAAGAAGTCTGTCCAAAAGATCTGACTTCTGCTTCTTGAACTCTTCCGTGTCCGGTTCTTTTCTGTCTTTGAATCGGATGACGTAAAATCCTTTCTGACCTTTGACGACATTTTCAGGCAGCGGATTATTCTTAGAGAGTTTAAACACAGCAGCGGTCAGGTTCGGTTCGTATCCGACTTCCGGAATCGTTGCGTTTCGCTTGAAATAACCGGTGGTATTCGCTGTGGCGCCCGATGCACCGGCTGCTTCTTTGATGGATTTTCCTTCTTTTAATGAATTCAAACAGGAGTTTGCGTCTGCTTCGGCTTTTTCTTCCTGTTTCTTTTTGATCTCATCCGATCGGACCTTGTCCTTTACATCAGCAAATTCCGGTATCTTTTCCGGTATTTTTTCAATGACCTGCAATATGTAATATCCGTCGTCAAACTCCTGAACTTCGCTGATTTGCATAAGAGACAGATCAAATGCACTGGATGCAAACTGTGACGGGTTCTTGACTCCTTCAATAGAACCGTTTCGGATAAAAAAATCGGTGGTTTTGGCTGTAAACTTTCTATCTTCTGCAGCTTTTAATAAATCGTCTCCATCAAACAGGGAGTCGTAGACGTCCACTGCTTTATCGTAGGCCATGGTTTTGGTTCTTTCATCTTTAAATCTTTGGCGGATTTTATCCTTTGCTTCAGATTCGGGTAAATTCGATGCCTCATTGACCTTTTCGACCTTGATCAGGTGCCATCCAAACTGGGTCTTCACCGGTTCGCTGATTTCACCGGCTTTCATTGAAAATGCTTTGGAAGCAAAGGGTTCGACCATTGCATTCTTCGGAAATGTTCCCAGATATCCGCCGTTGTCTTTGCTGGGCCCTTCGGAGTACTCCTTTGCCAATTCGATAAAGTCTTTGCCCGCCCGTGCAAGCTTCAATACGTCCATGGCTTTTTTCTTAACCGATTCATCGGTTTGGTCATCCGCATCCGACTCGACCTTAAAAAGAATATGGCGGGCTTCAACGGTTTTGGGCGTTTTAAATTGATTCTTGTTCTCGTTATAATAGGCGGATATCTCTTCCTCCTGTACCTCCACTTGGTCGGCGTGACCATTGGGATCGAAGTGAAGATACCGGACTTTAACCTTTGGTTCGGTTTTATAGGATTCCTTATTGTCGTCAAAATATTTTTCAATTTCTTCCTGGGAGGGTTCAATGTTTTCGTATTTATCGGATTCAAACAGCACGATGTCCATATCTACGGATGCTTCCTGCCATTTAAACCACTCCAAGGCTTCTGCTTCCGAGACCTTAACCGTTCCGGTGATGAAGGTTCTTAATTTTTCAGTGAGCATGGAGGTTCTTTGAATTTCTTCAAATGATTCCGGCGTCAAGCGGGATGCGACCAATACTCTTCGATAACGATCGGCATCAAAGATTCCGGCTTTTTGAAAGACGCCGACATTTCGGATGTTGTTGGCCAGTTCTTTATCCGTTACACGGAAATTGAGTCTCATGGCTTCCTGAAGCAGAAGCTTTTGATTCATCACCCGGTCCATGGCTTGCCGATCGATCTGAAACGCTTTCAGTACATCGTCCGTGAGCCGGTTTCCAAAACTCTGTTTCAGATTTTCGAGTATGGCATTATACGCTTCTTTATATTCCTCGATGGTAATCGGCTCACCGTTTACACTCGCCACTCGGCTGGCGCGTTGGTCTCGCCGTGAACCGACCCCCCAGAAAACAAAAACCACTACAATTGCACCTAGAATGATTTTGATCATCCATGTTGTTGCATGTTTCCGCATTAAATGGAGCATAAAATTCCTCTCTTTTCGATCTGCGATTTGCTATCGGATTTTACCTATTATGTATTCGATTGAACTCCGGAACCGGTGGAAGCCTCATGCCCGGTTATCGGATGATTCCCATGGGAGTTTCCTGCTTATCGATTTTGGTTCCGACCGACGTGGAACAGTTTCCGCACAAGTATTCATATTTATCCCCTTCCGGAATAACCAACAACAGGCGTTTGCGGACCGGAACCGCCTGTTGGCACTTGGGACAGTAAAGCTCAGTTGCATCAAATTCCTTGAACATTCCGGGACGTGCCTGGGGTCTCTGAGCATCTATCTGAGCATCTAGGGGTACCTTGAAATTTTTCAGACCCATACCGATACCTCGTAAATCCGGTTTCAATTTTTGCTTTTCGTGTTTCTGATTTAAACTCCCTATTTTATTTTCCATCTGGCATTTTGTCAATCCATTCCGAATCATTTTATTCTCTTCACGATCATCCATTTTTAGGCCCCCCAGAGCATCGGACGTGAAAATGGGATACGGCTCGAAAAATAATATTGACTTCATATGCGGATTTTGTTAGTTGAGCCTTTATAAAACGGGGCTGTAGCTCAGATGGGA
>CAYSUA010000022.1:0-20898 GCA_964433795.1 uncultured Desulfobacteraceae bacterium
CGGTGGTGTTGTGCCTGAGCTTGCTTCAAGAAAACATATTGAAGCCGTGGTTCCGGTGGTGGACCAGGCAATAGAAGAAGCGGGCATTTCGAAAGGCCGGATCGATGGTATTGCCGTAACCCAGGGGCCGGGACTTGTCGGCGCCTTATTGGTGGGATTTTCCTTTGCAAAAGCATATGCGTATTCACAGGAAATTCCATGGATCGGCGTGGATCACCTCGACGGGCATGTCAATTCAGTTTTCTTGGAGACGGATCCTCCCCCGTTTCCGTATGTAGCGTTACTGGCATCCGGTGGACATACCGCCATCTATTTCGTCAGGGATTATATTGACATTGAATTGATGGGCCAAACCCGTGACGATGCCGCAGGAGAAGCGTTTGATAAGGTATCCAAAATGCTGGCGTTGGGATACCCGGGCGGACCTCTCATCGGTCGGCTGGCTGAAAAGGGAGACCCGAATCGTATCAAGTTTCCGAGAGCTTACTTAACTAAATCCGATTTCGATTTCAGTTTCAGTGGTATAAAGACGGCTGTAAATCGGTACATTCAAACCCATTCGGAGAGTTATCATTCCCAAATACCGGACATCGTTGCCGGCTTTCAGGAGGCGGTGGTCGATGTGCTTTCATTTAAGATTATCCAGGCTGCTCAGGTGAAAAAATGTGACCACATCGCCCTGGTAGGCGGTGTAGCAGCCAACGGTCGGCTCCGGGAAAAGGTTTCAAAGACAGCCAAACAAAAGGGAATAGAAACCCATATCCCGTCCATTGAACTCTGCGGAGATAATGCCGCAATGATAGCTGCCGTGGGTTATTACCACCTCAGGAAAGGAAAGGTTTCGGGGTGGGAGGATGATGTTTATTCAAGAAAACGAATAAACAATTGAAAATCTTGATTTCAGAGACCCTTAGATCCCCAAATATCTTTCTTTAAGTTTTAAGATCCTTTCAACCGATCGAATCCCTTTTTGCATATTCTCCGGCGATCGTTTGAGAAAATCCAGGCTCAAGCGAAATGCCGTCTCCATTTGATTCAAAGAATGACAGATGAGCGCAATATCGATCTCAGCGTTCAGAATCTGTTTCATAATGGTATGAATATCGTAATGATTTTGAATCGCACCCATATCCAGATCATCGGTAATAACGACCCCTCCATAACCCATGGTTTTCCGCAATAAATCGTTTGTCACCCGGGAAGAAAGACTTGCCGGCCACTGATCATCAACTTGATCGTACATAATGTGCGATACCATCATACCTGCCACATTTTGCTCCACCGCCGCCTTGAATGGTACAAGGTCCGTTTGGTTCAATATGTTCAGGTCAACGGCCACGGTGGGCAGATCATCATGGGAATCGAGGGTGGTTCGACCGATTCCCGGGAAATGTTTAGCCACAGCCATGATATTGTTCTGTTGCAAATGCCGTATCACTTCTGTTCCCAACCTGCTGACCCAGCCGGGATCATCTCCAAAGGCGCGGGTCGCCATCACACTGTTTCCTGTTTCCGGAATAACATCAAGAACAGGGGCCATATCCATGTTGACGCCGAGGCCGGATAGCTCCGATGCGGTGATCTCTGCAAACCGGACGGCATCCGCTTCATCGGTCATTGCCGGGTTTCCGGGAAACTGGGTGAAGGGTTCCTTTAGCCGGGCTACTTTTCCCCCTTCCTGGTCTATGGATATGAGTAAGGCCGGCTGGCCGCATTTACCCGCAAAAGCCTGTGCCGATTTGCATAGCGCTTTGATCTGATCCGGTGTTTCCAGATTCCTTGAAAACAAAATGATCCCTCCAACCCCTAACTCCTGGATGAGAAACTGAAGCTCATCATTGAGTTTGGTCCCGTTGAAGCCGACCATCAACCGTTGACCCGCCAGCTGCTCTTCCGATAACGAATTGATATTCATTGCAATTTTCCTCTGATGACTCTTCTATCATCGGTGTGCATGCCGGGCAAGCCATTATTCCTTAAATAAAAAAAAGAATAATGCCGATAATGAGAATAGCCCCGATAAACGGGATAAGTGCCTTCACCAAATTTTTTTCTTGTTAAAAAACAAGGAAAAAATTTCTAAGGCACTAATACGGAAGGATCGATAAACCTTCAGAGAGGCAATATTGTATGGCCAATGTTAATGTCGCGCAGATTGAACCGGGTATGGTTCTGGGTGATGATTTAAAAGACCAGAATGGGCGTTTTCTATTGGCAAAGGGTGTTGAGCTGTCTACCAAGCACCTTAAGATTATGAAAACATGGGGCGTGGTTGAAGCAGACATCGATGGTGTCACTGAACAGGAGATGGGAGAAAAGCAAGCGGCGAATATCGATCCCCAAATACTCGAAAAAGCGGAAGAAATCGAAAAGCAGCGATTTAACCTTTCGGATCTCGAACATGAAGCCGTGCAGCATCTGTTTCAAATCTGTGTTCTTCGAAGGGCCAAAAAAATATCGATCAACCCTGATCTGATGAATTCAACGCCCTTCAAACCTGCGACAGCACCTGAAGAATCAGCAGTATCTGAAGATTCCGGGGGTCCTAAATATGATCCTAAGAAAATCATTCGAAGCAGGATCAAACTCCCTTCTCTTCCAACCATATTCCATCAGATCAATGAGGCCATCAACGATCCGAAATGTTCTGCAACCCACATTGCCAACATCATCAGTAAAGACCAAAGCCTTTCAGCGCGGTTATTGCAGCTGGTAAACAGTGCCTTTTACAGCTTCCCGTCAAGAATCGACACCATATCAAGGGCAGTGGCCATTATCGGCACGAAGCAGCTCAGTACGTTGTCACTGGGGACCTGTGCTTTGGCCGTGTTTAAGGATGTTCCATCGGATCTTATTGATATGAAATCTTTCTGGAAGCACAGCATTGCCTGCGGGATCATTGCCCGAATTCTCGCCAGCTATAAGAATAGTAGGTCAACAGAGCAATTCTTTGTGGGTGGACTTCTCCATGACATCGGAAGGCTCATCCTTTTTATGAGTATTCCCGAGATTTCAAAGGAGGCTCTGCTCAAAGCAAAAGAGACCGGATGCATGCTGCATCAAGCAGAAAACGACCTTATCGGGTTTGATCATTCAAAAATGGGCGGTATTCTGCTTAAAGAATGGAAACTCCCCGTGTCCCTTGAGAACATTGTTCGATTTCATCACATTAAAACTGAGAGTCAAGTCCAGCTGGACATAGCGGTCGCTCACATAGCTGATATCATGGCCAATGCTTTAGAAATAGGAAACAGCGGAGAACATAATGTTCCGCGTCTGGTTCCAAAAGCATGGGCGGAAATCGGTCTTTCGGCCGGTATTATCACCGCCACGGTTGACCAGGCCAAGCATCATATCGATGAGACGGTGCAAATCCTTTTTAGGAATTAAAGTGGAAAATAACGACTCGGAAAATCAGACGCTGAACCAGCGGATTCAATATCTCGAAGAGGTGAACCGCCTGACCTCAGACGCGTTGGAAACAGCGGCGTCTCTTGGTGATTTTCAGAAGAGTATTATCAGTCTCGAAAATCAGGACGACATCTTAAAGGAAACCAGGTCACGGGTACTCAAACTCATTCCATTTCAAATATCGGCCTTCTTCCTCGTGGATGAATCGACCTCAGAATTCTATTTGCACAATAATGAACCCGAAGAGCACAATCAATACATTCAAGACGAAGTGGATACCCTCATAGATAATGGTACGTTTGCATGGGTGATTCGTGAAAAACGGCCGGTCATCGTATCGCCAAAAAGCCTTGATCGGCGCTTGATCCTCCATGCGTTAACCACAACGTCTCGAACCAGGGGCATGTTTGTCGGTGTTTTTAAAGGAGAAGAAAAAGACATACCACATACCAGCCTGTCTCTGCTGTCCATCGTGCTGTTAAACAGTACCAATGCCCTGGAAAGTCTTGAGCTCTACAGCATGATCAAAGAGATCAATGTCAATCTCGAAAAGAAAGTCGCAGAAAGAACACGGGAGCTCATTCACCGTGTCGATTTTGAAAATCTCATCAGTACGCTTTCAACGACATTTATTAATCTTTCACCCGATGAAATCGACGAGGGCATAAACAACGCACTCAAAACCATTGCAAAGTTTATCAATGCCCATCACAGTTTTATCCTGATACTTAGCGAAGACAACACATTCTCCGACGAAGTCTATGAATGGTGCCATGAAAGCAGTCTGCTATCCATCAATGAAATCGACGGGCTCAAATATGATGACTTGCCGCTGATTTCTGAATGTATCTCCCGTTCCAAAAATATTTTCATACCATCCCTGGCAAAATTTTCCGAAGATATCAGTCGTCACAGCAAGCGGCTCCCCTGGAACGATATCCAATCCGCCATTCGTGTACCCATGATATCCGGAAATTCCGTTATCGGCATATTGGGATTTGATTCCATTACCGAAGAAAATTCATGGTCTGAAAATACGGCGACTCAACTTAAAATCGTCTCCGATGTGTTTGTGAATGCATTGGAAAGGAAATGGGCCGAGATGGAAAGAAAAGAGCTTGAAATTCAGCTCCAGCATACCCACAAAATGAAAGGGCTCGGCACCTTGGCCGCAGGCGTCGCTCATGAACTGAATCAGCCGTTGATGGTTATTCGAACATACGTGCAAATGCTTCTAAAGGGAACAGACGAAACGTTCAACAATTATGAAGAAATGAAAATGATCGAAAAAAATACAGGACGAATGAAACGGATCATCGATCATTTGAAAGATTTTTCTCGTCAAACCCCATCAGAAGTCCAACCGGTGGATGTGAATGAAATGATAGACGATGCTTTCCTTATGATGACGGAACAGCTCAACCGTGAAGATATTGTAGTGGAGCGCCACCTTTCAGATCAGCTGCCGAAAGTCCAGGGTAGCCTGCACCAATTGGAGCAGGTTTTTGTCAATTTGATTACAAACGCCATGGATGCCATCCGAGATAAGAGAGAAAACGGTGGCACAATAGTGGAAACAGCGCCTGAACAAAAATCTTCGCAAAGCAATGGAAAAGTTGAAATCATTACCCGCCTGGCCGGTGATGCCGAGGACTTCGTTGAGATTCTGGTGAGTGATAACGGCTGCGGGGTACCAGGGGATATTGCCGCACGGGTATTTGATCCATTTTATACCACCAAGGATGTTGGGAGAGGAACCGGACTCGGACTTTCCATCAGCTACGGAATCATAAAAGACCACAAAGGAACTATTGAAATAACTCAAACCGGTCCCGAAGGGTCCACGTTTTTGACCCGCCTGCCTGTTGTGTAATCGATTCGCCTATTTTTTTCTCAGCTGATATTTTCGAACCGCCCTGTTGTGCTCTGAAATAGTTGTGGAAAATTTGTGGGTGCCGTCCTTTTTTGAAACAAAGAACAAAAAGGAAGTATCATCCGGATACAATGCGGCTTCAATAGCTGCAGCGCCCGGATTTGCAATAGGGCCCGGCGGCAGGCCCCTGTTTCTGTATGTATTGTATGGAGTCTGGGTATTGAGATGTTCTCGGGTGATATTGCCGTCAAACCCTTCAATTCCGTAAATGACGGTCGGATCACTTTCAAGGCGCATTTTCTTCTTTAACCGGTTGTGGAAAACCGAAGAAATAACGGATCGTTCGGAGGGCGCTCCCGTCTCTTTCTCAATAATGGAGGCCAGGGTCACACTCTCGTGAATCGAAAAACCGATTTTCTCTGCTTGCTGTTTCCACTCCGATTTGAACTGAGATTGAAACCGATCGACCATTGCGGAAATGATCTTTTCAACCGACATTCCCTTTGAGAAGTAATAGGTATCCGGAAAAAGGTACCCTTCAAATGAATCGGCATTGATACCGAAAGAATGTACCAGGTCCGAATCATAAACCGCCTTCATAAGCGCGTCCTCGGTGGCAAGACCGGCTCCGGCAACGGCAACGGCAATCTGATTCAATGAATAGCCTTCGGGAAGCGTAACTTTATACAGACGAACCTTACCGGAAACAAATTTGTGAAGAATCTCTTTTGGAGACATGGCAGACGATAGTAGATATTCCCCGGCCTTAATCCGCTTATCCAGATGTTTGATTCTGGCATATATTCCAAATTTAAACGGTTTTTTTAATATGCCCAGCCGATGCAAATGCGCGGGAATGGATTTAAATTGCTGTCCCGGCTTAATCACCACAATCGCTGTTATAAATTGCCCGGGGTTAGACGGATAATCGGCAACCTTCATGAGATCCATATAAAGAAAGACTGCGGTCGAGACGCCCAGAAAAAGGAGAATGAGAAATATGCCGGCCAGCTTTTTCAATTCAATGAATACCCTGCATCAAAAGAAAGGAGATTTGATCTATGTTAACACAATTTGGTTATGCATAAAGCCTAAGTTGCTTATATGAATAGGCTTTGGAGGTGAGCCGATTCGTGCGCGAGTTTCACACGTCCGCGAATCGGGTTATCTTCAAAGCCGTATGAGCTTGACTTTAGGTTTCTGCATAACCTCATAGCACAATATGCAAAAAGAAGGGGATTTGTCAAAACGGTTGGCATTAGCCTGCCGGAGATGCTTGATTTTATTTCAGTCGGTGGTTATTCTTATCGGACTAAATCAAGCTTGGGGATTGCCTTTCCATGACCACGCAAAAAGAAGCAGAAGAATATTCAGGATTTGAGCAGGGACCGATACGCCCGCCCAGTGAGGCATACAGTCTATTGATTCGGGTAACCCGGAACTGCCCATGGAACCGCTGTACATTCTGTCCGGTTTACAAGGGGTCCCGGTTCTCCATACGACCCGTGACCCATGTCAAAAAAGACATCGATACGGTTCACCGGTATGTAGAAAAAATAAAAGGGCTGGCGGATCATTCCGGAACAATCACGCGAGATCAGATCCAAAACGCGTCTCATGAAGTTCGGCCCGGCGAGATTCAGGCCTTTCAAGCCGCTCTCCATTGGCTTGCCGGGGGAATGTCCTCCATCTTCATCCAGGATGCAAACAGTCTGCTCATTAAGCCCCCGGATCTCGTTGAAATCCTAACCCATTTAAAAAACCGCTTCCCCTGGGTGGACCGGGTAACCTCTTACGCGCGGTCTCATACCGTTGCGCACATTTCTGACGAAGACCTAAAAGCAATGGGTGAAGCCGGTTTGAACAGAATACATATCGGACTCGAATCCGGCTCGGATGAGGTTCTAAAGCAGGCAAAAAAAGGGGTGACCAAGGAAACCCAAATAAAGGCCGGGCTCAAGATAAAAAAAACCGGCATTCAGCTAAGTGAATACGTAATGCCCGGGCTCGGTGGTCACGCCCTATCTGAAATTCATGCACGGGAAACAGCAGATGCATTGAACCGAATCAACCCGGAATTCATCCGCCTTCGAACCCTTGCCATCCCCAACAGTGTTCCGCTCTTTGACGAATACCAGACCGGTGGATTTGAGAAATGCACGGATCGGATGATGGTGGAAGAAATCCTTCTGTTCATTGAAAGCCTCGACGGCATTACCAGCACGCTGGCCAGCGATCATATCCTCAACCTGTTTCAAGAAGTCGATGGAACTCTACCCCAGGACAAAGAGAAAATGCTGTATCCTTTGAAAGCATTCCTTCAGATGGAACCCGAATATCAGACCTTCTGGCAGGTCGGGCGACGGCTGGGATATTTTACATATCTAAAGGATATGGAAAGTCCCCATCGGCTGGCAAAGGTGGAAAAAGCCTGCAATCAAATGGGGATTACACCCGATAATGTGGATGACACCGTCGACGAGCTGATGAAGCGCTTTATCTGATCGTGAATTTTTTTCCATTTTCTATAAGCTTGACAACAGCCGATACAATTCTATAAAGTGCAAATCGAACCTTTGTCACCTCTTCCAAAAAGCGAGAAAGTGGTTTTCGGTAAAAAATTACAAGCTGTTCTAGAGGCCGGCAATGCTGCTTTCAGCAGTGAGGCTGTGACTGCCATCAATTAATCTTATTGAAAGGAGAATGCGCATGAAAAGACGAGAATTTATCAAGAAAGCCGGGGCCGGGGCTATTGCTGCTGGAGCCGTGATTGCAGGAGCTCCTGCCGTACATGCACAAAAGACGATAGAAATTACAATGGTTACGACGTGGCCGCGTGATTTTCCGGGTCTTGGTACAGGGGCGCAACGTTTTGCAAAGCGATTGTCCGATATGACCGATGGTCGTATGAAAATGAACTATTTTGCTGCCGGCGAACGGGTAAAGGCATTCGATTCCTTCGATGAGGTCGCCTCGGGCAATGCACAGATGTATCATGCCGCCGAATACTATTGGAAAGGCAAGCACCCGGGGTTTGCTTATTTCTGCACTGTTCCTTTTGGCTTGACCTACACGGAAATAAACTCCTGGATTCGCTTCGGCGGAGGCCAGGAATTATGGGATGAACTGGCCGCCGGCTATGGAGTCAAAGGATTAATGTGTGGTAATACCGGCTCGCAGATGGGCGGATGGTTTCGCAAAGAAATCAACTCCCCTGATGATCTGAAAGGGCTCAAAATGCGTATTCCCGGTCTTGGCGGTGATGTCATGGCCAAGCTGGGAGCCTCTCCTGTTTCCCTTCCGGGTGGACAGATTTATGAAAACCTGATTGCCGGATCAATCGATGCAACGGAGTGGGTCGGCCCTTGGAATGACGGATTCATGAAGTTCTATGAAGCCGCCAAGTATTACTACTACCCGGGCATGCATGAGGCAGGGGCAATCCTGGGTCTGGGCATGAATAAGAAATGGTGGGATGGCCTTTCAAAATCCGACCAAATGATTATTGAAGCCGCCGCATCCATGGAAAATGATGTTATGATGGCTGAATTCAATGCAAGAAACGGAGAAGCCCTTACCAAACTGATCAACGAGCAAGGCGTGAAACTGCGTGAATTCAACGATGATGTCTACGATGCGTTTGGTGAAGCAGCTGAGGAAGTATTTGCAGAGACAAGAAAACACAGCAAGTTAGCAGCGAGAATTCATGATAGTTTTGCCAAGGCACGCAAAGAGCTTGGGGCCTGGATGAAGATCTCCGATCAAGCCTACCTCAACCAGCGTAACCGTGTACTGGGTCTATGATCGATCCGTAGTAGACTTCTATTGAAGTATGGCGCCCTTAAGGGCGCCATACTTTTCGGCTTTATGGGAAGTTTCAAATCACAAATTCGGTTGCCCAGGACACGTTTTGGCCGCCAAATTCGGACCGCAGTACAACCACAATATATCGACTGCCTCATTAATAAGAAGACCGGAACTTATGACCTCTTCAGATGACATCGTTACAAATGATTTGTCAAATGCATCTGTAGGAGACAATGCTTCAGGCAATAATTTCATCAATTTGCTGACGCGTACTCTTGCCGTATCGATTGTCGCGATCATGCTGATTTTTCTGATTAACAATTACTTGAATTTCTGGCGGCAATGGCCCGGGGTGCCGGCTTTATTTTCGCACCTGGGCTGGTTTGGCCATGAAGCCTTAAGCACTCCTCTCAAGGGTGGCCAGATTATCAAAGGATGGCTTCAGCTTCTGAGTTACTTGGCAGCGGTTGTGCTTGTTGCCCTTTATGTCTTTATGACTCCCAAACGGCCCTTGCGCGCGGACGCGGCGTTACTGACCGGGTTTGCTGCCTATATCATACGCGCGGCCTTCTGGATCGTACTGATTATAGGATTCGTCGATATGACCATCTCTTTTCTCAGGGTGGAGGACTTCCTGTCACCATTATTTGGTGATGATTTATCCGTAGCCATCGGGCGCCCACAATTTCGGGGCATTTATGTGCACTATCCATTGATCCTGCTATCGTTTATCATCGCTTTTTTTACGAGGTCTCTGGGATTTCCCTGGTTGACCTTTTTGGTGGTATTGGCAGAGTTTCAGATTGTTATTTCCCGGTTTGTTTTTTCCTACGAACAGCCGTTCATGGGGGATCTCGTACGTTTCTGGTATGCGGCATTATTCCTTTTTGCCAGCGCCCATACGTTGGTTCATGACGGACATGTTCGTGTCGATGTTCTTTATTCGCATTTCAGTAAACGCGGCAGGGCATGGTCCAATACCGTCGGCTCATTGCTGTTGGGCTTGCCATTGGGGTGGATTATCCTCACTACCGGCATGTGGTTAAAAACGAGCAGTATCAACAGTCCGCTAGTCAGTTTCGAAGTGACACAATCCGGCTATGGATTGTATGTGAAGTACATAATGGTCGGATTCTTAGCCGTCTTTGCGGTGTCCATGATCATACAATTTTGCAGTTACCTGCTCGTCAATGTCGCTGACCTTCGTCAAGAACCAGGTGGGGATCAGTTAACCGGTAAGTCTTAACACTATAATAAAGTAAAAAGATAACTGCATGGAATTATTCTTTCTCGCGATTCTCCTTCTGATGATGATAACTGCGCTTTCTTCTGGTTTCCCGGTCGCCTTCTCATTGCCGGGATCAGCCATTTTATCCATTGGATTGGCAGCTCTGTGTGGTTATCTGTTTGCAGGAGATTCCAGCGCCTACTTCTACGAAGGAGGCCCCGTACAGTGGCTCAATGCCGGAGTGACCAATTTTCGAAGTCTCTACTGGGATGTCGAACGGGATACCCTGATCGCGGTTCCATTGTTTATTTTTATGGGCATTATGCTCCAGCGCTCCAAAATCGCAGAAGATCTTCTGGTTACCATGGCCCAGATGTTCGGGCCGGTTCCCGGCGGATTGGGGATCTCCGTTGTCCTGGTGGGTGCACTGCTTGCGGCCACCACCGGTATTGTCGGGGCAACGGTCATTGCCATGGGATTGATTTCACTGCCGGCCATGTTACAAAACAAATATTCCAAGCCCCTGGCAACGGGCACCATTTGCGCTTCAGGCACGTTGGGACAAATCATTCCCCCCTCTGTTGTGCTGATTATCCTTGCCGACCAGTTAACCGGTGCTTCCGATCAAGCCGCTTCGATCCGAAAAGTAGCTTATAAGGCTGCGACGGGCGAATTTTCAATGCCTTCGGTACTGGATGTGACATCCACCAGCGCCGGTGAAATGTTCATGGGAGCCCTGGTGCCCGGTTTGGTCCTTGTGGGGCTGTATATCCTTTATATTCTGTTTGTCGCCCTTGTTAAGAAAGGGTCCGCGCCGCCGGTACGCTATGAAGGAAAATACGATCGACAATTCCTCAAACGCGTTGCCATGGCTTTGACGCCGCCGTTGACCCTTATTTTTCTAGTGCTCGGCTCCATTATTCTTGGCGTTGCGACTGTCAATCAAGCCGGTGCGGTTGGCGCCATCGGAGCCATCATCATGGGCGGGTATCGCCTTGCCGAAGGTCAACGCAATGCCTATTACCCTGCGATTCTCGCAATCGTCTCAACCGTTGTCATTGCGATTTTACTCAGCTTCTTTGACTTGAACGTCAAAAGTATTAAGGAGGGAGATGCCATCGGTATCTTCCTGGCTGCGGTTTTTTCCACTGGGCTGTTGATTGCCGTGGTCTGGAGTACCTGGCGAATCTATAAAATTGATAATATCCTCAGCCAGGTCATGGTTGAAACAGCCAAAACGACCTCCATGGTATTTATTATTCTTATCGGTGCTGCCATGTTGACCTCTGCCTTTCGGGGTTTCGGAGGGGAAGAACTGGTCCGGCATTTTTTAACCAATCTGGAAGGAGGATTTTGGGTCCAATTTATCGTTGTCATGGCGGTGATGTTTGTTCTCGGTTTTTTTATTGATTTTCTCGAAATCGCTGTGGTCGTCGTTCCGATTGTCGCACCCATTCTGCTTTCCGACCCGGGTGCCAATGTGACAGCCGTGTGGTTTGGCGTGATGGTCGGCATGAATATTCAGACGTCATTTCTGACTCCGCCCTTTGGTTTTGCATTGTTTTACCTGCGGGGCGTTGCACCCCCCATCGTGAAAACAGTGCATATTTATCGGGGTGCTGTTCCCTTTATTGTATTGCAGGTTGTTGCATTGGTGATTGTCGCGGTTACTCCCAGTATGGTGAACTACCTGCCCAATCGTATAACTCTATCTGCCGAAACAGCGCCACCGCCGATGAACCCGCGAATGCAGAGTTGCATTGAAGAACTTCTCTTTGATTACTATGACACTCATGCTGAGCAGCTGCGAAGCCATGTCAAAACGTTGGCTGCCATTGATATCGGTTTTTTACCTAAAAAACGACAGAAAGTGTTGAACGAAAGCATGGATCGAACCTTGAATACGTTTGATTTAGTCGCAAAGGTTCGCACGGCTGATGCAAATCTTTCCGGCTATTCACCTGAATACCGTCCGCAGCATCAGCATGTTAGAAGTTTGCAGTCAGAAATGCGAAATCTCAGCTTGAAGGTCGAGGAATTGAAACAGGATTGGACGAGAACTTCTCGGGGCGATTCCCCGGACAAGGATGATCTAATCCGAATTGAAGCGGAAATCAAGAAAGCAGAGGCTTCTATCGCAAACCTTCAAAATCAGATTCCCGAAACCTGGACTGGAGCACGCAAACGTTATGTGGAATTGGAAAAGGCCGAAAAGAAGGCTCGTCGAAATTACCGAAACAACGTCGACCAGGCTTATGAAACGATTGCGGAATTACAAAAGGTCATTGATGGAGCAGATGAACTGGTTGGTCTTGAACAACAATTGACAGCTCTCGAAACAGTAATTGTCAATGAGCCGGCTAAAGTTGCTATGGATCGGATCAAACAATCAGGCAGGGCTCTTGGTAAGGTGGCCGGCACAAGCGCCATTAAGTCAAAGCTTTCCAAAGCACGTAGGGCTATCAGAGGGAAAAAACCAAAGCCGGAAAAGGCGATTCGGTTTCTGAAAGAAGGCTTAAAGTTATATGCTGCTGAAGTCGATTGGCGTCGTCGGGCAGTAGTTGAAATTGCCCCTGCTCTTGCTGCCTATGACAATGCTATCAAGGATTCCATCGGTCTTCGATTGCAGCGACGGTTGCCGGATGATCAGGTCAAAGAGATTGCCGCTTGCCAGTCGATACACCGCGATTTTTCATTGCAATTCTAACCGCCCCCAACCGGAGGAAAGACGGTGATTCGATCACCGTCTTTCAATTCATCTTCAAGCTTTCCCTGCTTTTCATTCAGCATGATGACCTTGGGCATATCCAGCGGAATATTCAGTTCCATCATTATATCTTTTATGGTGGCATCATTTTTCAAATCGATAATCTGCGTATCCCCGGCAATTTCCGGATTCGGCAGGTACGGTTTCAATTGCGTTAAGAGTCGAATTTCGATTTTCATGGTTTATTTCTCACCACCCGCTTCAGGCTTCGCTCTTCGAGCTACGACCCGACAAGTCGCTTGAGGCACAAAGAACACTGAGGATTTGTTGTTTAGAAATTGAAGAGCTGCCCGAGTTCTTCCTGCGGCACATCAAACACCGCATCTGTCGGCGGCAACGGCTCCTTTCGCATCCAGTCGGGAAGTCCGTCGGCCTCAGGCCCGATGCCTGCCTTAATATTGAATGCCCGTTCCTGTCGAAGCATCTCTTTTCCCAACTCTTCAAAATCGGCGGACGTCCATTCCACCCCATACAATGCCGCAATCATGGGGGCGATGAGTTCCGGCTGCCTCTCAATAAACGTGAACATGCAGAGGCCTGTGGCATCTAAAGCAGCCGTTGCAATCTGCTGTGTTCTCGATCGCTCCACCTGACCCACTGGAGACAGCGGATCGTCTTCAACAACACCGGCGGTGTGGTCAGCCCCTTGGGGACTGGTGGCATATGTTACGGCCCAGCCCTTGAGATACCTGGCGGAATGTGCCGGAATCCCCTGCCCCTTTACAGCCGGAATCCGATCGATACCGAACATATTAGCGGTTCCGGTAACCCCGCTTCCGAGGATTCTCCCCATGGGAGTCCCTTTTCCGATTTCATCGATATAGGCTTCGGCCTTTGCAGCATCTCCAAATTCGAACAGGCCCGCATCATTTAAAATACCGATGGCGCATCCGGTCTCAATGGTATCCAGCCCCAGCTCGTCGCAATGTCGATCCATGCGGGCCACAGAGTCCAGATCGTCGATCCCCAAATTGGCCCCCAGCATGGCCACGGTCTCATACTCCAACGCTGATGTGACATGGTTTCCGTCTGCGTCATGAAAAATCGGGGAGCATTTTACGAGACAGCCCGGCATGCAGGAGTTTCCCATTGAGCCGCCCCTGGCGTTGTTCAGCTCGATCATGGTGTTGGAACAGAGGCCTTTTCTTTTTTCAAACGCCCCATGCCGATGATTGTAGCTTGGAAGACTACCGCGATCCCCATCGGCATCGATACAGACATTGGTACCCAATGTGTGCATGATTTCGGTTAACGGACCGTTTTGAATCGCTTCTGCGGCCGCCTTGGCTGCAGCTTTAAATGCTTCTCCATCAACGGCCTTACGCACCGAAGCGCCGCTGCTGTCGACGACAATGGCCTTGAGTCCCTTGGCACCCATCATTGCTCCCACACCGCCCCGTCCGGCATGACGAGCCGGTCGATCTTCAGGGTCGGTGACAGCGACAGTGGAGTTAGCCATTCTCATTTCCCCGGCTGGACCGATGATGATAATCGCAATTTTTTCCCCATATCGTTCCCGAAGCTTGTCACATGCAGAATAATTCTTCATTCCCACAATATCGCCTGCCGGCTCCAGTTTTGAACCTGAAGAATCGATCTTGAGGATCTGCCACTCATCTGCTTTTCCTTCCACCATGATGGCACGTATACCCAGGCGGCCCAATTTATGGGCAGCCGTACCGCCGGAATTGGCTTCCTTTATCCCCCCGGTCAGCGGGCTTTTCCCTCCGAATGATATCCGGCCCGACTGGGGCGCACCGGATCCCGCCAAAAGCCCCGGGGCGGCCACAAATATGCTCTCCGGAGCCAAAGGATGTGCGGTGGGAATTCCGTACTCCGTGAGCAGATAGTCGACCATACCACGCCCCCCCACGATTTTGTCATTGGGGAAAGGCTCTGAAACTATTTCCTTTTGAGTCATGTTTACTTTAAGGATGCTCATGAACTCCTCCTTTCGTATTTGCAAGACCATAAATTAAGGGAGAGATAGACGACAATTCAACTATTCCACTAGTTCCAAAATCTCAAGGATTTGTCAAATCAATTGACAGGCAACGGACACGTTAATTCTGTATATCTCACCTCCTTGTTCTTGACATTATCGGTATGGAAACTTAAGTTTTCATTGGATTTTTCGGCAGCCGCTTCATTGTGCCGAAAGCATGAGGCGCAAAGAACCTTCCCTTTTGACGATTCAAGTGGGTGATTCAATGATAACACCGAACCCGGACAAACCCGCCAGAGGGAAGCGGGCAAGCCGGAAAAGTACCCAAAATAATTTGCCACAAAGTCACTAAGATATTATTATATTTTTCTTCGTGCCTTTGTGTCTTGGTGGCAGGATGAAAAAGATTTGCCATAAAAACACAAATTCCAGTATTAAGATACTATGAAATAATAGAAGGGTGATCCCGTGAATTTAATGAATGTATTGATTCAAACGATCGGTGGGTTGGGGTTGTTTGTTTTAGGCATGAAGATGATGACCGAAGGTCTGCAGATGTCAGCCGGCGATCGGATCAAACATATTTTAAGGGCCGTATCCTCAAACCGGGTCATCGGCTGTTTGACCGGTGCCGGGGTAACCGCTATTGTCCAGTCATCGTCTGCGACCACGGTAATGATTATCGGGTTTGTCACTGCCGGGTTAATGACCCTGCACCAGGCCGTGGGTGTTATCCTGGGTGCCAATATCGGAACGACGGTCACCGCCCAGCTGATCGCCTTTAAACTGACCGAAGCAGCACTCCCGGCAATCGCCATCGGGGTGTTTCTGAAATTTTTCACCCAGAAAAAGAAATACCGCTACCTGGGCGATGTGATTCTGGGATTCGGGCTCCTCTTTTTCGGCATGACGGTAATGAAGCACGGATTATCGCCCCTGAAAAGCGAACCGGCCTTCATCGAATTTTTGACAAAATTCAATCCGGATTCAATTTCCGGGCTATTGCTCTCTGTGTGTGTCGGTGCATTTTTGACCATCCTGGTTCAGTCTTCATCAGCCACCATCGGATTGACCATGACACTGGCCACCCAGGGCTTGCTAACGTTTCCGGCCGCCATGGCGCTTGTGTTGGGCGAGAATATCGGTACGACCATCACAGCCCAGTTGGCAACCATCGGATCGTCAAACATAAATGCCCATCGCACAGCGAATGCCCACACCATGTTCAATGTGATCGGCGTATTTTTCATGCTGCTGGTCTTTCCACTGTTTGTTAATGCTGTCGAAACCGCTACGGCCGCTTTGGGGGCGGGACCGGTTCATGCCGTGGTCAACGGCGAAACGGTCAACGTCGCCCGGTATATCGCCAACGGACACACGTTTTTCAATGTTGCCAGTGCCATCATCTTCCTGGTTATCATGCCGTTATTGATCAAAGTGGCCATCGCTTTGTCTCCGAAGGAGAAGGAGCAAGAAGACATGTTCCGGCTTCCCAACTTTGGGGACCGACTGCTCGACACTCCCATGGCAGCTCTGGCAGAAGCCCGTGGTGAAATCATAAGGATGTCCGAAGCAGCGGTGCAGACCTTTGCCGATACCGTTAATCGAATTGAGGATAAGGATTATAAAAAACTCGATAACTGGAAAAAAATGGAAGACTTTTTAGATGACATGCAGCGGGAAATCACTACCCATCTGACCCGTGTTTACCAAAGTGAAGTCTCTGAAAAGGAGGCCAAGGAAATCTCCAGCCTGATGAGAATGACGAACAATCTCGAACGAATCGGGGATTCCGTTGAAAACATCGCCCAATTGACGGAGCGATTCATTGAAACCAAGCTCTACTTCACACCGGCAGCGCTCGCCGATATCAGGAAAATATCCGGTCAGGTCATCGTCTTTCTCGATCTGGTTACAGCAGGCATAAAAGGTCAGGAAGAAGATGTGATGAAAGAAGCGGAAAGAATCGAAAATTTGATCGATTCCATGAGAGAAAACATGCGGCAGGATCACATTTCAAGGCTTCGAACCGGTGATTGTGCCATTGATCCCGGCCTGTTGTTTATCGGCATGCTGGCTAACTTTGAAAAAATGGGAGACTATTGTTTCAATATTGCGCAAGCGGTTGCAGGGGTTAAGTAGCGTCCATCCATAAATGACCAGGCTTATATTCCATCCCTATCCCCCTTCCTTGTGCTGCTCCATGGCATTTCGAACCAGCGCGGCGTATCGATATACCGCGTGGACGAATTTACCGTACGGCAGCGTAATAAACAGCCCCACAACCAAGCCCACATGCACTGCAAGCAATGTGCCCATGGCCGGAGTGTCCCGCAAAACCAGCAACAACAGACCCGTGAGACTCGTTAAAAACAACAACCCCAGGAACCCGACGTCCATAGGAAATGCTGTCGGGGCAGCCGGTTCTTTATCCATCCGCCCCTTGAGATAGAGCAACCCCCCTGTTCCCAACAACAAAGCCAAGCCGCCAACGGTCCCCAACACCACCGGCCAGCTCCAAAACGGGTATGGCGCGTTCCAATTTAAAAAATGATGGTAGACTGCGGCTACGGTTGTTGCGGCCAAACAAAGCATGAACCCATAAAACATAAAATGATGGTACCATCTCCTGGCCATGCTGAATCGCTCATCCGGATAGTTGCACCCATAGCCGCCCCCATCCAGGTATCTGAGCCGCAAAGCATCCCAGACAGCTCGACCATTGGCACTCATGTCCAGAAGTTCGCTCAATCGACCTCCCGTTTCATGCCAGAATCGATGAATTGCCATCCAGAGTGCAGCAATTATCCAAATGCCCAGTCCTGTCAGCGGAACAACAATGGAGAGATACGGAATCACCCTGTAAAAAGAGTCCTCTCCCGTATGAACGTCAAATACCACTGATGTGCCATTGAAAAGAATCGTAAGCAGAAAAACCATGGCAACGCTCAAAACCGTTACTATCGATATCGTGAAACCGTTCCTCTGAAACAGACCGGCCAGGAAACCGGGCCAGGAGAATTCCCGATAGGTTTCAAGCCTGAGCTCTGCGAAAGTTTTGGGAATGTTCAAAGCGAATTCATGAGGAGGCGCATACTGGCAGGCATAATAACATCCGCGGCAATTGTGACACAAATTGGCCAGATACTTGAGATCCTTGTCTGTAAAAGTTCTTCGCCGCTCCATTGCAGGAAACACCGCGCAAAGGCCTTCGCAATAGCGACAGGCGTTACAAATCCGCATCACTCTTTCAGATTCTTTCAGTAAATCGGTCGATGGCTCAAGGCGTTCCACATGCATAACCCGCCGCCTCCTTTCCCGCAATCCGGCCCCAAACGGTACCGATGGTCATCCCGAATCCCGCCAAATAGCCTTTGCCAAGGATATTTCCAGACATGATCTCGCCCGCTGCGAAAATATTCGGCGACGGTTGGTTGTTTTCCATAATCACCTGGGCCCGCTCGTTTACGGCAACCCCAAAGTAGGTAAAGGTAATTCCGGGCCGCATGGGGTAACCGTAAAATGGAGGGATATCCAGCGGACGCGCCCAGTGACTCTTTGGTATTTCAAGCCCCACCGTCTCACAGTCATCCAGAATCGAATAATCGAACGTACCGGGTCTTATGGATTGATTGAACCGGCTCACCGTCTCTTCCAGTGCGGAAGGGTCGAGCTCCAGCTTCACAGCCAGCTCTTGAATGGAATCGGCTTCGATGGGAGGGAAAACCGAGGGCATGAAAAGGTCTATGGATTGTGAATCGATGATCGAATATGCAATCTGGTCCGGCTGGTGGGC
This sequence comes from uncultured Desulfobacteraceae bacterium, assembly GCA_964433795.1. Taxonomy (GTDB): domain Bacteria; phylum Desulfobacterota; class Desulfobacteria; order Desulfobacterales; family SURF-15; genus DUZK01. The sequence continues at coordinate 18,828 of CAYSUA010000022.1, forward strand.
AACCAATCGGCCCCAGATGGCGTAACGTTTCGGCCAGAAGTCCTCCCCCTCATCGTAGAAGCGGTTGGCGTGTTTGTTGACCATGATCCCGAAGGAAACGGAATCCAATCGGGAAACGATTCCCGCATCGAACTTGGGCGCCCGGGCATCCAGGGCAATGGCGTGGCATTGGCGGGGATCACCCACCGGTTTCACCCCTCGGTCGAGCATCACCCGCAACACTTGACCTTTGTCGTACGGGCTCCCCCGGATAATAAAGTTATCAGCAGCTTCTCCCCAATACTCTTTCAACCACGACAGGTTTGCCTGAAATCCTCCGGATGCTACAATTACAGTCTTTGCCCGAACCGTCCGGGAATCCCCGTTTGATCGAAAAACAGCAGAAGAAAATTCACCGTCATTCATTTCCAGATCATGAACTTCTGCATCGTACAATACCTTAACCCCCAGCCTGTGGGCGGTAGCGAAGTATGCATTCATAAGGGATTTTCCGCCCCCGAGAAAGTGGGCATTGGTTCTTCCCAGATGGAGGGTTCCGCGCAGCGGTGGTTGGAAGTGGCAGCCGTGTTCCTCCATCCATTTCCCCACATCGTTCGATTCACGGATCGTGATACGGGCGAGCGGTTCATCGGTTTGCCCTCCTGTCACCCGCAACAAATCATCCCAAAACTCGTCTTCCGGGTAGGGTCCGGTCAGAAAATCGTTTCCGGTTTCATGCAGATAACGGAGATTCCGGGTGTGACGGCTGTTACCGCCCCTAAAATGCTGGGGCGCACTCTCCAAAATCAAAACTTCTGCCCCGGCTTCCCGGGCGGTCATGGCCGCGCAGAGCGCTGCATTCCCCCCGCCGATGACCAGCACATCGAAGGTTTGTGATAGATCCACAGTTTCTTTGTGACCGGAATTCATAGGTGGCATTCCTCACTTTGATAGATGGGTACTCATTGTTCGGATCAGGGTTATAAATTGGCCTAAAAAAATCATGAAATCAATACCAATCTTTGCCACATGGTATCGTATCGAAGGCGCTAATCGAAGCAACTGAAAAACCTATTGATTTTTGTTCGATATTTTCGATATTAGACATAACATCCCAAAAAATTCTAACCCCGATAAACGGGATAAGTGCCTTCACCAAATTTTTTCTTGTTAAAAAACAAGAAAAAAATTTCTAAGGCACTAATAAGGTAACAAGACAATGAAACGGTTTGCCGCTTTCACCCTTTGCTTGTTCATTTTTTTATCTATCCCAGGCTATCCATTTCTCCCGCTGCTCAATACGATCCGACTGTTTATCAGGTCCAGCAGGCCTTGAAGACGCGGCAGTGGCGGACGAAGAGGAGTTGTTATCATGTCTTACAAAGATACGATTTGTAAAGTAGGTATTGATGAAGGAAGTGTTGCTGCTTGGAGAGATGCTAAATTTTACGGATCTTCCGGGGAAGACACTGTTGCCTATAAGGGGTATCTCCTTTTAACAGAGCAGAGAGTGGTCTTTGTTTCTAAAAAGGGATTTCTAAAGCCGATAAAAATTAGATACGACATGGCTGTTTCCAAAATTAAAAGCATATCCAAGTTGCCCCTAACCAATCATTTCATCATATATGCCAGTACAGCAGAAGGTGACTCCGGTTTTATCAAGAAAATGTTCAGTTCAAAAACCGCGCAGATGTATCTCAAAGACGGAAAATCATTTTTCGATGAAATTGTAAAGATAAATCCCTCAATAAAAAAGAAGGGTTAAACTGGAGATCGGAATCATGAAAAATTCGGTTTTATTAATGACGTCATCTTTCCTTCAAGTCGTCTATATCCTGTTTTACATCCTTTCCTCTTCAACGAGTCCTGTCCTGGCTGCTGAAAATAAAAGAGAGATCCCATCCATTTATCGAGAGTTTTGCGAAGTCTATGTGCCGCTTTACGATAAGATGATTGAAAGGAATAAGACACTATATCCCGAATATGCGAACGCGATGGTCAACCCCTTTCAAAGTGTGGATCGCTGTATCCAGCAGTCGTTTCAAACAGAGCGGGAAGTATTTTCCGAATGTCTTCAAAAAGGAACACCGCA
>CAYSUA010000023.1:0-8687 GCA_964433795.1 uncultured Desulfobacteraceae bacterium
GCTTTAACCATGATCATAACTTTTCGTGGCCGTTTCAACGAGGCGATGAATTCTTTAAGCGAATAGGTTCCGGTGATATTCTTTTCAGACGCCGTCCCTTCAATGAAATCGGTGGTAATTGAGGCGGTACGATTATATACGGCCACATGATAGCCGTTTCGCTCCATATTCAGAACCAGGTTTTGTCCCATGACGGCAAGACCGATTAGACCGAAGTCATGTTGTTCCATGTGATTCACTCCTTATTATCCGCCCACCTGCACGGTGAGACCTTCCAGGGCCGCAGTCTCTTTTAATGCTTGTATCCGTTTCTCTTCGACTCGATCCGGTCCGTTAAAACCATATTTCCGGCTCATGAGCCTGTATTTCCCCTGCCCGTAGCGGTGATAGGGGAGTAGGTGAAGTTCTCTAATATCAAGGTCTTTTGCAAGCCTGGCTATCATCTGAATTTCTTCTGGTGTGTCATTGAACTCCGGTATAACCGGGATTCTAACGATAACCTGTTTGGCTTCCGGTATCAGTCTTTCAAGATTCTTAATAATCCTGTTGGTATCGGCCTTGGTGTATAACCTCATTTTCTCAGAATCGGTATGCTTGACATCGAAGAGAAAAAGATCCGTAAACGGAATGATTTTTTCAAAATTGGACCATGGAACGTGTCCAGCGGTCTCTATTGCCGTGTGAATCGCCAGCTTTTTGCATGACTTTAGAATTGAAGCCGCAAAATCCGGCTGATCCAAAGGCTCCCCACCACTCAGGGTTACACCGCCGCCGGATTCCGAATAAAACGGTTCATCCTTTAATACTTCTTCCACGACCTCTTCAACGGTCATTTTGCGACCTTTTAATACCCGGGCCTCGGCATAACATTTTTCCACACACTCTCCGCAGTTCACACATTTCTCTTTCTCAAATAAGAGCCGATCGCCGTTCTTGTGTAAGGCTTCATGGGGGCAGAGAGTCAGGCAATTCTCACAGGCAATACATCTTGCGGGATCAAAAAGAACCTCCGGGGTGAATTGTTGGGATTCCGGATTGGAGCACCACTCGCATCGAAGCGAGCAACCTTTCAGAAATACAAGGGTCCGAATTCCGGGACCGTCATGCACGGAAAACCGTTGAATATCAAATATAGTACCTGTTATGCTCAAAAAAACTCCTAAAGGGATACGTGCTCTGTTCGATCGATTATATCGTCCTGGACTTCCTTTTCAAGCTGGGTGAAATATGCGCTATAGCCCGCTACCCGGATGACCAGGTCCTTGTGCTCATCCGGGGCCTGTTGTGCAGCCTTAAGAATGTCCGAGGTCACTACATTCATTTGATTGTGCCAGCCCCCAAGATCCATAAACGTTCTTATATACCGGGTAAACAGACGGAGTTTATCCTCACCTTCCATCACAGACGGATGAAATCGCTGGTTTAAAATGGTGCCGTGGGGAATGCGCTGCTGATCCAGTTTTCCCACAGATTTGGCTACTGCCGTGGCTCCGTTTTTATCCCTTCCGTGAACCGGTGAAATCCCGCCATCATTCAGGGGTTCGCCGGCTCTTCTCCCATCCGGGGTTGCAGCCGTGCGATGCCCGAAGGGGATATTTGCCGTGAGATAATAGAGGGCGCCGATAAAGGGCCCTTTCCTCGGATTGGAGTAAAGACGGAGTTCATCGCAAAAAATACAGGCCACTTCATTGCAAAGATGGTCCACCAGGTCATCGTCGTTTCCGAACTTGGGAGCTTTGTTGATCAGCATCAGCCTCATGCTTTCCTGATCTTCAAAGTTGTTCATCAGTGCACTGTGGAGTTCTTTCATACTGAGGGTATTCTCTTCGAAAACCAGTTTTTTAACTGCTGCCAGGGAATCACCGGCGGTAATGGGTCCGACGCCTGCAGGGGATGAGGTATTATACTTAGCCCCACCGCGGTTAAATTCGACTCCCTTCCCCAAACAGTCGCTGACCGCAACGGACAGGATGGGAACCGGCATCACTTCTGCATGAAACCGGTCGATGATATTATCGTACAAAACTAAAAATTCGATGAAATAGCGTACTTGTTTCCGATATGCGTCCAGCAGATCGTCGAACTCAACAAAATCTTCCGGACCGCCGGTGCAAGGTCCCATCTGTTTCCCGGTCAACATGCATTTTCCGTCATTGAGGGCAAGTTCCAGGCATTTTGCCAGATTCATCTGGCCGGCGTTTCCCCAGCTGTCTGTTTTTCCGCAGATAACCGGTTCACTGCAGCCCAGCGATCCCCAATCACGCGCATCTTCCAAGGGAATTCCGATATCCAGCATGGATTGAATAACCACTTCATCATTCATAAACTTGGGTTTGGTCAATCCTTCGCGGATATTGATCGCTGCTTTCTGAAGAAAAGATTCGGGCAAGGTTTGATGAACGCGAATCGCAATATCCGGCTGCACCAGATGGATGTCACGGTCTGCCTCAAGAAAGATGTGAGAAAGTTCGTTGGTGGCATCCTGTCCGGTTCGCGTAACTCCGCCCAACGTAAAGGTTTGTCCATGACCGGGGCCCTGCAGGAAGCGGGTGGCTTCATTGGAATAAACCTTGTCGGTTTCGCTCAGCTTGAGATAGAATGTCTCGATCAGCTCATACAGACTGTCGCGATCCAGCTTGCCCGTATCCAGATCATTTTTATAAAAGGGATAGAGAAACTGATCGGGGCGTCCCAATGAAATGGAAAGCCCGTTGGCTTCAATCTGAATGGCAATCTGGATAAAATAGATGCACTGGAGGGCCTCCCGGAAATCACGTGCAGGCTGTGCCGGTACCTGCCGGCAGATTTCTGCAATCCTGAGCAACTCCGTCCGGCGGTTCGAATCGGCCTCTGCCTCTGCTTGCCGTTCCGCTTCTTGAGCATATCGTTGTGCCCAGGCGATCATCGCATTGCAGACAATGATGGCGGCACGGTAAAGATTTGCCTTATCCATGTATTCCGGATCGGAGTAATCGAGGGATTCCAATCGGCGAATGCAATCATCCCGGATCCGGGCAAGTCCCGATTTGAGGATACGTTCATGATCCGGTACGAGGTGGCCGGGGCCGGACATGGTAAAGTTCTCGTTACCGAAAATTCCGAATTCAATTATCTCCTTAAGAAAGTCCGGCAGTGCACCTTTAATTTTATCCCTTAAGGATTTGCCTTTCCAGTACGGGAGCACCTTCCTGAGCGTTTCTTTCTGTTCTTCGGTGATTTGGAACCGATCTCCCTTTCGGGTGGGAAAGCTATCCATGGATCTCAGGATCCATCCGACGGCATATTCGGGGAAAAGCGGCGTTCCTTTTCGGTCTTTTGCCAGGTTGCCGACAATCAGCTCGTCTTCTCTTACCGCAATGCTCATCTGAGCGAACACGGCTTCCAGGGCCAGAGCTTTCGCAATGATCGGCGGTTTATCTTCATTATTCTTATAGGTCTCTGTTACAATAACAGCCCGTTCGATATCCACCTTTCGTTCACTTTCCACGTATCGTTTTCTCAATCTTTCAATTCGGCGGTTCATAGCATAAATCCTTGATTTCGGGTGACATTTTCCAACAAGATACGGTACTTGCTGTTACATTATAATAAATAGACAGCCTTGGGGTGTCAATAAATAAGGGGATGATACCTGAGATGAAATAAATGGTGGTCGGAATAAAAATAGACAGAAACATCAACCCGCTTGTTTCGAACGCCTCACTCTCCTATGCCAAATCGTGAAAAGCGGCGAAAGCCACAACAGAATGGTAACGATCCCTAAGGCGGCACTCACAGGGCGATAAAAGAAATAAAGTAAATTCCATTCGCTTTTAATCATGGATACCATGAAGCTGTCTTCCAGCAGCCGGCCCAGAACCAGACCAAGGATGGCCGGCGCCACCGGGATCTCGTTTGCCTCCATAAAATAGGCCATAATACCGGTTACCAACATTATACCCACATCAAATACGGTGTTGTTGATGGCGAAGGAGCCGACGATGCAAAACATCAATATCGCCGGCATCAACATATTTCTGGGGACTCGGAGCATCTGGCTTCCGGCTTTGATGGCCATGAAACCGAAAGGGATCAAAATCAGATTGGCCAAAATAAACGTGACGTAAACGGCGTAGAGAATATGGGGTGTTTGGGTAAAGATCATGGGCCCGGGGCGCAGCCCCTTCATAAAGAGCACACCGATCACAATGGCGGTAATGGAGTCACCCGGAATGCCGAAAACAAGCGCAGGCACCCAGGCCCCTCCCAAACCGGCATTGTTGGCGGTACCGGCATCGACGATGCCTTCGATATGACCGGTTCCGAACTTCTGGGGCTCTTTGGAAAACTTCTTACTAATCGCATAGCAGATCCAGGCGGCAATGTCGGCACCGGCCCCCGGTAAAACTCCCACAAAAGTGCCGATGAGGCCCGATCGCGCCACGTTTAATTTGTAGCGGCGGATCGTTTTCCCGATGCCCGAAAAAATCTTTCCAGTCTTTGCCACCTTAAATTTCGTATAAATATCTTCAGAGGATACGTTTCGCATCACCTCTGAGACACCGAACATGCCGATCATGGCAGGGATAAAGTTAAATCCGTTCAAAAAATCGGTGATGCCGAAGTCAAACCGAGGAAACCCCAATGTAATGTCGACACCCACGGTGGTCATCATAAGCCCGATCAACAAAGAGAGCAGACCCTTGACCAAAGATTTCTTGCTGACCAATACCGCACAGCTCAGACCGATACAGGCCAGCCAGAAGTACTCGTAACAGGTAAACTGCATGGCCACTTCGGCAAGCATGGGGGCCAGAAAGATCAATATAACAGATCCGACCAGGCCGCCGATGGCGGCCACCGTTACATCAACGCCCAAAACATAACCGGCTTTCCCCTTTTGGGTCAGGGCATAGGATTCCTCCACATATGCGGCGGATGCAGGCGTTCCGGGGATTCGAACAAGGGCGCCGGGAATATCGCCGGCAAAGATGGCCATGGCCTCCATGGTCACAATAGCCGCCAGGGCCGGAACCGGTTCCATAAAAAAGGTAATCGGCACCAGAAGTGCAGTTGCCATTGTAGCCGTTAAGCCCGGGATCGCCCCAACGAAGAGGCCGTAAATAGCGGATAGCGAAATAACCATGAGAACATATGGCTGTACTACCAGCGACACAGCAGTTTGGATATTTTCCAGCATTGTTACCAGCCCCACAGCCCCCACGGTAGGGGCACCAGCAGTATTTTTGCAAAGAGGGTGTAAATAGAGAAAGTCACCCCGCAGGCCATGATGAAACTCCAAAGTGTGGAAACTCGGAGTCGCTTCATCAATATTAGCAGAATGATAAAGGAAGTAATCAGAAATCCGAGAACATCTGATACAAAGATATAAAAGAGAATAGCTGCCAGGGTCAGACCGATATTAATAAGATGTACGCGAGACAGATCGCTGATGTCAAATTTTAGTTTTTTTGCTCCACTGCGTAGATCCTGAACGATCAGAATAATTCCGGCAAAGATGAACAACACGGCCAAGACCATGGGAAAGAGGGATGGGCCGGGGTACCCTTGCTCTAGTTTTGGAAAATTACTGGCGTACAAGAGAACCCAGATACTAAAAATGATGGTACCCAGCCCAATGACCGTGTTGCTCACCCGCATAATAACCACCTGTTTCTTATTTGATGATTCCGGCGGCTTTCATAACCTCACCGTTATCTTTATCCGCCTTTTCCAGAAATTTGGCAAATGCGACTGAATCCTTCCATACCATCCCGTATCCCCGATTTTTCATGAACTTGATGAAATCAGCGCTCTTGTGAACCTTGGCAATGGCCTTTTCGAGGATCGCAACGATTTCCGGTGGAGTCCCTTTGGGGGCTGCAATCCCCCGCCAGGCAGCCGTCGTCCAGTCGACTCCCACTTCTTTCAAGGTAGGTGTGTCCGGGTACTTCGGATCCCGCGTATCCGCCATGATCGCCAACGGAATAACCCTTCCGGCCTCAATCAAGGTCGCGGCTTCCGGAAGAGAGCAGGTGCTCATATCGATGCCGCCGGCCATCAAATCCTGCAGGGCCGGTGCAGCCCCTTTGCTGGGGATCCACTTAATGGCATCGGGGCTCAACCCGATGGCTTTCATCCAACCCGCCATGGCTACGTGCCAAATGCCGCCCTGGCCGGTCCCGGAATCTTTGAGCTTGCCCGGATTCTTTTTGACATAACCTTCCAGATCCTTGTAAGTTTTCCAAGCGCTGTCGGAACGGACATTGATTCCTGCAGGATCCGCGTTCACCAAAGCAATGGGGACCATGTCTTTATAGGTAATCTTGGTCAATCCCATCCAGTGCATCATGGTAATTTCAACGGTCGGCATTCCGATGGTGTAACCGTCCGGCTTGGCCGTAGCCATTGCAGTATGGCCGATGGCGCCGCCGCCGCCGGTTCGATTCACCACATTCACCGGAACACCCAACTCTTTTTTCAACAGCGTCGAGATAATTCTGGAACACGCATCCGTACCACCACCGGCACCCCAGGGGCAAATCATGGTAATGGGCCGTTTCGGATAATCGGCGGCAATAGCCCCGGTTATGCCGAAGGAAAAGAGCAACGCAACAGCAACCAATACAACATAAGATTTCGTCTTCATTTTAACCTCCTCCTGTTTTGGGTTTTAGGTTAACGAAATGCCGTAAGCTTATCTATGATTCCGATCCTAATTAAAGAGAGGGAGCCTCATCCTTTATGTCTTAAAAAATAAAGACCACCAATTGTCAAGGAAAATGTAGTCCGCGTTTCAGACCAATTTCTGCTCCCCGAGTCATGCAGCATCTGAACCCGAAATACCCACCAACGCTTTAGCCAGCTTTATCTTCTGATCCAATTTTCCTTCTCTTAAGATCATGATCCGTTGCGCCTGGGGAGAACCCGCCCCATGCATCGATTCTACCAGTGCGGTACCGCTGGTCATGGCTTCAATCATTCGGGCGATTTTAATTCGCTGCTCTGTGGGAATACCTTCGACTACAGAAAAATACTTCTTCACCAGGTGACCCACATCCTCATTTTCCAAATCATATTCGCTGGGAAGCGTGGCAATGAACCCTCCGGCCAGGTCCAGAGCAAGTCTTGCCACTTCAAAATGGTATCGGGTGATATTCTGTTTGCAGACATTTGCCAGCATGGTGTCCACCATATACGCCCCTGAAGGTGTTTCCCATCCCTCGGCGGAACAGGCGATGGACGAACAGTAGAGGGTTTCACAAAGGTGTATCATTTCCGTGATCTTGTCTTTCACATGGGAAGCTTTGGCTGTTCCCTGCATGAAAGCCAGATAAGCCACCGCGCCTGTTAAAACATCCATCAAGCCGGTCTTGCAGGCCCCGTAATTGGCCCGGTGATGGGCGGCAAATCGATACACCACATCGCCGGTAAATTCGGTCTCACCTCCCATAAATACGCGATCCCAAGGAATAAAAACATTCTCAAAGGCGATAACGGCCTCCCCACCCACAGCTCCGAATCGGGGCTTTCCCACATCGATCCGTTCCAGATTATCTCTTCGGTCATCACCGGCCTGCCGTCCGAAAATCATGGTGATCCCGGTTGCATCAACGGGAACGGCACAAATCACGGCATAGTCTCTTGATTGTTCATCCAGGGCGGTGGTGGGCATAATGAGAATCTCATGAGAATTAACCGCACCGGTCATGTGAAGCTTTGCCCCCCGAATCGTAATCCCTTTGTCGGACCTGTCGACGATGTGAACATATTGATCCGGGTCGGGCTGATCGACCGGGCTTTTGGATCGGTCGCCCTTGGGATCGGTCATGGCACCCACCACCATCAGGTTTTCATCCTGAATGTAGGTGAGCCATTTTTTAAACCGCTCCATATAATCGGTTCCGTTCTTTTTATCCATCTCATAAATAACTGAATAAACCGCGTTGATGCCATCCAGACCCACGCACCGCTGAAAGCAGGTCCCGGTTTTCTGCCCCAGAACTCTTAAGAATTTTACCTTCTTAATCAGATCTTCCACATTCTGATGCACATGGGTAAACCGGCTGATGGTATTCCCTGAAAGATGAGATGTGGCTGTGGCTATATTTTTATGTTCTTCATCGGCTGCCAGGGCATAGGTCATGGCTGCAGCCCGGACATGAGGAGCTGTTGCCGGGTGGCTTACAACATCTTCAATCCGTTTTCCCCTATAATAAATTACCGGTGAAATGGACCGCAAACTATCCATGTATTCGGCACCGTTTTTAAGTTTCATAACACCATCCTCCTTGGATAAACATTATCTGTCGACTTCAATTTTTTATGCAGACATCCTGAAACTATATACTGGATACTGAAAACTGGAAACTTGATGGGTATTTTGATGCAGGAAGCCACATAATTTTTCTCCCGAGTTTCAAGTTTCAAATATCAAGTATCAACTCACTACCACGCCATCCATCCGCCATCTACAGTCAATACCGTACCATTTACAAAATCGGAAGCAGGAGACGCCAGAAAAAGAGCAGCTCCGGCAATGTCTTCGGGTTGACCCCACCTTCCGGTGGGAATCCGGTTGAGAATATTTTTGCCGCGTACCGGATCCTGTTCAAGTGCTGCGGTTAGCCCGGTGACGATATAACCGGGGGCTATAGCATTAACATTGATGCCTTTGGAGGCCCACTCATTGGCTAAGGTCTTGGTCA
>CAYSUA010000023.1:8697-20149 GCA_964433795.1 uncultured Desulfobacteraceae bacterium
CGGTGATACCATGCTTCGAGGCGGTATAGGCTAGAACATTGATACCCCCCTGAAAAGCAAGTATCGAAGCGGTGTTGATGATTTTTCCTTTTCCGTTTTGAATCATATATTTTCCCGCTTCCTGGCAGAGCAGAAAAGTCGCCGACAAATTAACTTCAATGGTAGCATCCCAGTCGTCTTCAGTAAATTCTTCAGCCGGAGATCTCGGAATGACACCCGAATTATTCACCAGGATATCCAGCCCACCCATGGCCTCAATTACAGTTGAAACAACCTTTCGAGTCTGATTTCGATCGGAAAGATCGGCACTGTGATGCAGGTAACGTCGGCCCATTGAGGTAACCGCTTCCGCCAATTCAGAATTGGGTGCCCGGCTGACAACAGCTACATCCGCACCGGCTTCCGTAAAACCCTCTACGATCGCCCGGCCGATGCCCCTTGTGCCGCCGGTTACCAAAGCCGTTTTCCCATCCAGTCGAAATCGATCTAAGATCATACCGTTATCCTCCCTACCGTCCTGCTCTAACTTGGAGCACGCATTCTCAAATAGAATTACGTATTAAATTTGACTTTATCGTTCTTCAGAAAAGTTTAAAGTGAACTCAAGTGCAAAGTGCCTAAAGTTGAGGTGTCGCTTCGCTCCTGTTTATATGAATCAGACAGGATTCATTAATTTTAGCTCACTTCAAACTTCAAACTTTTAAACCTCAGGTCATAGAGAATATTTTGATAAATACGTCACTATAGTTACGAATTAGAGTGCTAAGTATCCATCAGTCCATATCGTTCGATATTGCGATCTGCGATGTCCTGGAGCTCTTCTATTTTCGTTTTGCCCTGATTATTTGCAAACAAATGTTTAAACCGACCTTGGGCTTTGAGATAATTTTTAACCGGTATCTTCTTCTTGATTTTACGCACCCGGGTTATGTTTCCATCTTCCATCTCAAAAATCGGTATCAGTCCGCTTTTGACACCCATCCGCCCGACTTCCATGGTTTGATCGGAAGCAAAGCTCCATCCCGAGGGACAAGGGGTGTCAATCTGGATATAGCGAGAGCCATGATACGTCATGGCTTTTTTAACTTTCTTCTTTAAATCCTTAAGGTATGCAACGGAAGCCGTCGCTACATATGCAGTGCCGTGACCGGCCACTATGGTCGGCAGGTCCTTTTTAAGCTGGGGTTTGCCCATGGATTGAATTCCGGCAGGCGCGGTTGTTGTTGCCGCATAGGTCATGGTTGCACCGCTTCGTTGTCCGCCGGTATTCATGTATGCACCGTTTTCCACACAGATGTAAAGAACGTCGTCTTCTCTTTCAAGCATCCCGGATAAACACCCGAAGCCTATATCAAAGGTAGAACCGTCACCGGCAATAACGATCACCCGAACATCTGTTCGTCCCTGAGCCTTCAATGCTGCCAATACACCGCTGGCGACAGCCGGGCCGTTTTCGAACAGATGATGAATCCAAGGCACCCGCCACGGAGAATAGCCGTAGGGAGAAGTAAAGGTTTCCAAACATCCGGTAGGCGTCACAACAATTACATCCTTTCCGGTTGCTTCCAAAATATGCCGGGCAACGATTGACATACCGCAGCCGTGGCATGCCCGGTGACCGGGAGTAAACAGTTCTTCATGATTTATGACTTGCTGAGCATCCATCACAATTCTCCTTTATGGCAAGATGGCCGGATTCAAATCCATCCAATATGACTCGGTTAAGGGTAATTCTGAAATGGCCATGCTCTCCGCTTTTTGAACAATTCTCTCAACAGCATCGATATTCACTTCCCGGCCCCCATAGCCGGCGATGAAATCGATGACATACGGAGCATCCGGATACCCGTATAGTTTTGCCTTCAGATCCAACCCGATAGCGCCTTCGCTTCCCATGGAAAAACTGGCATCCATCACAGCGACAACTTTTGCGCCTTTAACCGCTTTGATAATATCTTCATGGGGAAACGGTCTGTAGCACCGGATTTTAATCAACCCCACTTTTTTTCCGCCCTTGCGCAGCTTATCCACGGCTTCCTTCACGGTTCCCGTAACCGAACCCATGGCGACCAAAACCACATCCGCATCATCGGTTTGGTAGGCTTCGATCAGACCCCCGTGATTTCTGCCGGTTAGCGCCTCTATCTCTGAGAAAACCTCCTTAATCCTTGTTTTGGCGTATTGCATGGCCTGCTGAACCGAATACCGAAGTTCCATCAAGACATTTTCTTCGGCATACGAGCCCCATGTTTTCGGATTGTTCACATCCAGGTAGTTTTCCGGTTGAAAGGGCGGCAGGAAAGAATCGACACTTTCCTGGGGAAGAAATTTAACCCGCTCGTAAGAATGGGTTAAAATCCAACCATCCATACATACCATGACCGGCAACAGGATATTCGGATCCTCTGCAATCTTAAATGCAGCCAAATGAACATCATAAGCCTCTTGGCTGCTTTCAATATAAAACTGGATAATACCGGAATCGCGAAGCGATACCGTATCCTGATGATCGACCTGGATAGTGATGGGAGCGGATATGGACCGATTCACTCCGGTCATAACAAACGGTAGACGCAACCCGGCGCTTGCATAAATTACCTCGGTCATCAACAGCAAGCCCTGGGATGAAGACGCCGTATAGGAACGGCTTCCGGCAGCAGAAGCGCCGGCCAGTACACTGGCTGCCGAAAACTCCGATTCAACCGGAATATATTCGGCTTTGATTTCACCGTTTGCCGTCATCCTGGCCAGGCTTTCAACGATATGGGTTTGAGGGCTTATGGGAAAGGCGGATATCACATGCGGCCGACAAGCTTGTATTGCAATCGCCACCGCCTCAGAACCTTCTACGACTCTTTCATCTTGCATTTTACTTCTCCTCCGGGATCATTTGGATGGCGTCTGTGGGACATTCATTGGCGCACAGGCCGCACCCTTTGCAATAGTCATAATCGATGATGTACGTTTCCTCTATTACGATAACTGCGCTATCCGGACACACATCCATGCAGATGCCGCAGGATTTGCAGGCTTCTGCATCAATAACAGGTTTCTGATCCCTCCAGTCTCCTGTCTTATAATCCAGAGCGGATCCACCCCGGGTAACGGCACCGACGGTAATTTTCATATCATCTTCTCCTTGATTTGTTTGTAGCTCTCTTCGACAACCAAAGCATTCTTTTTCCCGATCTCTCCGGGAAACTTACTCTTAACGGCCGATAGGGCGGCTTCGAGAGATATTTCATCGGTTAAAGCAGCAAATGCACCGAGTAAAGCCGTGTTGATAATGGGCTTTCCAAGTATCTCTCTTGCGAGGGTTTCCCCTGAGAAAGAAAACACCTTTAAGTTCTTTTGATCAAGACCCCACCGTGACAAATCGCTCTCTGTATTCACAAGAATCAGCCCGTCTGTTTTGAGTCCTTCTGTGATATCCAATTCACTGATGATGGTAGCATCCTGGACAATCACATAATCCGGGTCCGACACACGACTGCGAAGCCGGATGGGCTGGTCAGCCAGTCGACAATAGGCCATAATCGGTTTGCCCCGCCGCTCTCCACCACCACCTAAAAATGGAAACGCCTGCCCGTACTTATTATCTTCCAGAGCGGCGATGGCCATGAACTGGGCAAGAACCAGGGATCCCTGCCCTCCCCTACCATGAATGCGTATTTCTTTCATCTGACCTCCAAAAAGAACTCTTATTAGCCACAGACACACACGGACAAATGAATCTTTTATTCACAAGAAAAGTCCGTGTTCGTCTGTGTGTGTCTGTGGCTTATAAACATCAATTTCAACCTGAAGCCTTAACTGAATTCCGCAGCGTGCCGATGCCTTCGATTTCCACTTCCACGATATCGCCGGGGTTGATCTGTGCTACCCCTTTCGGCGTTCCGGTAGACACAACATCTCCGGGATACAGGGTCATGCAGCGGGATATGTAGCTTAAAAGATAAGGAACATTGAAAATACAGTTTTCAGTATTATCCTCCTGCATGACTTTTCCGTTCAAATAGGTTTTTATTTCCAGATTGTCCGGATTGACTTCCGTTTCGATAAAGGGTCCAAAGGCGCCAAACGTATCGTATCCCTTGGCCTGGGTCAGGTAACCCATGCTCTTTGTGGTCAGTGATCTTTCCGTTACATCATTGAAGCAAGAGAAACCCAGCACATGAGACAGTGCTTGATCCTCTGAAACCGCTTTCATGCGATCCTTGATCACAACAGCCAACTCACCTTCATAGTCCGTTCGTTCCGAATCTTCCGGAATAATGATGTTATCTTCATGACCGATAAGGCACGATGTCGGTTTCATAAAAAAGTGGGGCATTTCGGGCCGTTCGGCATTTACTTCTTTGATATGCTCCCTGTAATTTAGACCCACACATACAATTTTTGAAGGACTGATGGGAGCCCGAAGCTTAACTTCAGAAAGAGAAACGGTTTCTTCTGTCCCTTGCAGAGAATCCCAGTATGTTCCCTCCAGCAGTTTTACTCTACCCCCTTCAACCACACCGTAAAATATATCCTGGTCAAGCTCAAATCTCGCTAATTTCATTTTACACGCTCCATTTCTTTTTTAAGTCAATTGTGTTCAGGTGTCAGGGAACACCGATGGTTGAGAGCTGAACACTGAAACCTGAAACCATATTCCAACTGTTCTCTTACCATCTCAACTCTTTAGAAACCCTCTTACCGGTGTCCATGACTTGATGGATTAATTCGCTTTCTATTCTCTCCGGTGTAACCGTAAGAATTGATTCGGTAATGCTGATTGAAGCGATGTATTTTGTCAAGCGCCTTTGAAACTTTTTGTTTCATCACCATCTTTATTTGTGCTATTTATTTGAAAATTAAGCAGATTTAATGCTGGTGGTTAGTGCCCATCCATAAATCGGTAAAATCAGCATGGGCATTTTCTGGTGTTTCCAATCACGGATGAGGATTTTTGTTCCCCGCAAGCGGGATCCTCGACAAGATCGAGGAAATCAAGCTCTTGCGCGGAGACGTAGCTTGCTACGTCGCACAAGCGAGAGCGCCGATTGACACCGATATTGGGCAAAAAGACCATTCGTGGATGGAAAATAGTTAACGTGAGAAAGGATTTAAGATAATGGGTGACGACAACCAAGAAATGATTGAAAAAGTGAGAGCCGCCATAAAAGACCGGGCAACCTGGTTTGCATTGCTTTACAAGAGCTTTAAAAAAGCACTGCCTCAACAGCAGGTTGAAGAACTTGCAAGAAAAGCCATCTATGAATTCGGACGGTTAAAGGCGAAAAAGGATCCCCAAGATTTCAGCCCCAAGGCCTGGATAGAAAAACATGTATCAAAAGGCTCTTACATGGTTTTTGATTCGGATGTCGAAGCCAACGAGGAGGGTGCGGTGCAGAAAATGAAGTACTGCGCGCTGGTGGAGGCTTGGAAGGAATTGGGCTGTTCGGACGAAGAGATCGATCTGTTTTGTGACATCGCCATGGAAGGTGACAGAGGAAGAGCGGATGCCCATGACGTCCGGATGGAACTGGAGGAGAGAATCGGAAAAGGGGATGCATTCTGCAAGCTTATGCTTTTCAGTAAATAGATAGATTGCAAGTGTTCATAGGTTCAGAGTTCAACGTTCAGGGTTACCTTTCCTTTGTTGACCTTGTTCGTAGCTTATCAAATCCTTGATGAAGCCTCGTTTCTTTTTGTGATGAATCCAGCTCCGCCGGTGGCGAAGCTGAACCTCTGAACACTGAACCCGGGAACGGTTACGATTTAAAATATGAAAGTCTATTTTTGTGGAATGATAGGTTCAGGCAAGACAACCATCGGGGTACCCCTGGCACGGGAGATGGGTCTTGATTTCTACGATCTAGATAAGGAAATGGACCGAGAACTTGGCTATTCTTTTCACAAACTGGTCCAGGAACAGGGATGGCTCGCCTTTCGAGAACTGGAATACTCCATCTGCAAACGGTTCGCACTGCTGGACCACGCGTTGATCTGCCTGGGTGGCGGCACGGTTCGATATAAGTGGAATATAGATATACTCAAAGGGACCGGTCTGATCATTTTGTTGAAAGCATCGTTGGAAGAATTAATCAAACGGGTCAAAATCGCCGACCGGCCGCGGGTCAACGTTGGGACCACATTGGAAGGAGATATCCGGGAAATCTGGGAGAAATCAAAAGATAAATACTATGCAGCAGCAGATGTTGTCTATGAGACCGACAAGAAAAGCATTGAAGAGGAAGTAAAAGAACTGAAAGAAATAATTTCGGATCGCATGTAATAGCCATACCGTATTGGAGGCATCATGCAGAATAAAAAAAACCATCAACACTCGATTCTTTTGCGGCTTTTTCCATTTCTCGACTGGCTGAAAGGCTACCGGGCCAATGATTTACAGACCGATGCTCTTGCAGGGCTGACGGTCGCCATCGTTCTCATTCCCCAGGCAATGGCGTACGCCATGCTTGCCGGCATGCCGCCGGTCTATGGATTGTATGCGGCGGCGGTGACCCCCTGGATTGCGGCACTATGGGGAAGCCTCCGCCAGCTTGCAACCGGCCCCATTGCAATCATGAGCTTGTTGGTACTGACCACACTTACCCCCATGGCTGAACCCGGAAGTCCTCTGTTTATCGAATATGCGTTTCTCCTATCCTTTATGGTGGGGGTGTTGTATCTGGGTATCGGGTTATTCCGTTTGGGAGTGGTGATGGCCTTCATCTCGCATTCGGCTGTCAAAGGATTTACGGCTGCCGCTGCACTCATCATCATCGCTACCCAGGTTCCTCATTTTTTGGGTCTGACCGTATCCCGTCATGAATTCATCCTGCCTATGCTGCTGGAATTGATAAAAGGTTTACCGACGCTTCATTTTCAAACCCTGCTGGTGGGAGTCATTGCCGCCGGAATCATCTACGGGGGTAAAAAGTATAAAAACAATTTTCCCGGCGGACTCATCGCCCTGGTTCTCACCACCCTCGGGGTAATTCTGTTTCAATTATACGATAACGGAATAGCCATAGTGGGAAAAAGCCCCAGCGGACTTCCCCTCCCCCACATCCCGCTCCTGAATTTTAAGATCTTGAGTTCATTGGTGGGACCGGCAGTGGTCATTGCCATGGTGAGCTTTGCCGAGACTTACTCGGTGGGAAAAGCGATCTCTGCCGAAACCAAGCAAAAAGTCAATGTCGATCAGGAGTTTATCGGTCAGGGCCTGGCCAATATGTTCGGTTCGTTCTTTCAGTGTTACCCTGTCAGCGGCTCGTTTTCCCGAACGGCCATAAATTATGCCATGGGTGCCAAAACCGGTATTTCGAGTGTAATATCGAGTCTCAATGTCGTTCTGGCCCTGCTTTTCCTGACGCCGCTGTTGACCTATATTCCGAAGGCGGCACTGGCTGCACTGGTAATCAGTGCGGTCTTAACCCTTTTTCATCCCAAAGAAGTATTTAATCTCTGGAAGATGAACCGGCATGACGGAATTGTGGCTGTTACCGTATTCGTGCTGGCACTGCTCACCAAACCCGATTATGCCCTGCTCATCGGGGTCATGATATCATTGATGCTCTTTCTGTGGAAAACCATGCACCCCCGCATTGTTCGCGTCACAAAAGATCCCGAGTTGAACATGTTTCTAAATGCCGATGTATTTGAGAAACCGAGCTGCCCGCAGATTTTGCAGTTGCGCTCAGACAATGTCATCTATTTTGCCAATGCCCAGTATACGGTGGAGCATATTCTCGAACGCCTCGAGGAGCAGACGACACCCATTGTATTTCTACTGTTGGATCTTCAGGCGGTGGGGTTTATATACACAGCGTCTATTTTAAATGCGAAGCATGCTTCGTAAAACCGTAGAGGATGGGTAATCACAAAAATCTGATGCGCAATTATTTATGACGCTATGTATAGATATCACCGGGATCGATGAGGTCAGAATGCTGCACGATGAAGTCAAAGAAAAGAAAATTAAATTGGCGCTCATGAGTGTACGTATACCGGTGAAACAAGCATTGGAGAATTCAGGCTTTATCGATGAGTTGGAACCCGGCCATCTCATCGAAAATAGAGGCGCGGTCATCGATTTTCTCTTCAAATCCATCGATCACGATTATTGCAAGAATGTATGCCCCCATAAGCTATTCTTTGAATGCTCCACGGTAAAATAATGAGAAATAACAAATAAAAACGATGTGCGTGGACAGTTTTGGCGTCATTTTGTGAACGATATTCTAACAATTTTCAACCATAAGCTAACGGCTACCAGCTAATGGCTAAAGGTACCCTATTGAGCTTTGCTCAAGGGTTTTACATCCCCAAGATCGGCCTCAAGCGTTCAACTTCTTCTTTGTTTTCCGGCATGATATGAAGATAAAGCCCGCGTGGGTCCAGTGAATCCAATAGTAGGCGCATTTCGTCTTCCGTAAACGCGCCCCGGATCAGCAGGGGTCGATCCGCATCTTGAACCATCTTAAAGTATGGAATCATACCCTTTACCGGAATGTTAAACGCTTCGATGTTGATTTCAAAACACCGAAGCTCTTCGATCTCGAGAAAAGCATCCAGAATGAACATGGAGGTGGAGTGGAGATGGATGAAATTGCAGGCAAACTGCTTTGCGATCATCCGGTCCACCGGCTGCACGAGTTTCCGATAGAGATCCGGAGAGAATACCGCCGTAGCATCCTCCTGCATGCGTATAATGGGTCCGGGCGCCCAGACCTGGTACTGGGCATCGAAGTATCCGCCATGCCATAGGGGAATCCGCTCCCACACATCCTTGAAAAATGCAGCAAACATATGCCCCATGTTCATGAGCAGCTCCGCCGATTTTTCAGGCTCGTCCAATAAATCCACCAGGCTCTCGTTATGGCCGCGAAGCAGCGCGTGCAAATCGGTAGGGCCCAGTTCCGCACCGTGGCTTACGGGGTATCTGCCGTCCGCCCGTTCCACCAAGGCTTCTGCGAATTCCATATATTTTGTATACCAAGGATCTTCTCGTTCCAGATTCTTTTTCAGAGCCTCTTCCCAGGAAAGCTTTTGTTCTTCTCCCATGACATTGTCCGGTAGCACGCGTATCTTGCACCCCAATATAGCGGGTAGAAAGCAGGGGAATGCCACCTGGATCGGACATGCCCCCCTGAGCATATCGTCTTCGACTTCCTCTCCTTCCCTGAGCAGATCCTCATAATCATCCATCCACTCGGCCGGTTTGAGCATATCCGGTTTAATATAGTCGTTAACGTTCCAGGACTTGCATACGGTAAAATATTCCAACGGATACCAGCCCACAAATGAGAACCCCACCAGAGGCCTATCCACCGCATCTCTGTTCCAAAACGCCTTGTATCTATCGATCTTAGCCGGATCATTCCCGAATGGATATTTTGATGTCATTTTTAGAATCTCCTTTTCCTCTCACAGACTAGTCGGATACTTACCATACTAGCGTCCGGTTTTAAACATGGCAAAGCCATTTTTATTTCAAATTGGGAATATCCGTCTATCCTTGCCGCCTCTTCAATCTGCTTATTGCGCGCGCGGCGCACTTACAATACGTTATATTAAATCAACTTTCTGGCCCCGTTGCCTCTTCACTTGCCGGGCTTTTGTGTATTTCCATTTTTTATGGTATCAAGAATTTCATCAGAGATTACTACCTCCTAACAATATATTTAATCTATGCTTTTCATATGCACGATTTTTAGGGGTTTCTGGGAACCCCCTGTCTACAGCCCACTCGGTCTTGCATAACCGACGCGGATTATGGCATGCATCAACTTTTGACAAGAGAGGAAATACATGAACGAGCGCGAACGGATTGAGAAAATGTTAAAAGGCGAGCCAACAGACCGCCTGCCGTGGGCAACGCGGTTAGACATATGGCACACGGCGCGGCTGCGGACGGAAACAATGCCCGATGAGGTGGCTGAAATGGACTTAAACGAGATCCATCGCCACCTGAGGATCGGCCGACAATGCTACTCAAATCTGTTTACCACCCGGTTGCATGGCGTGGAGATGACAGTGGCGTTCAACGGTACGGTTTTGCGCCGGGAAACCGATCCCAGCATGCACTTTCCGCAGCCAAGAGAGCTCGCCGTTGTCGATAAGCCCGGTGAGACGTCAATCACCCTCAAAACACCCGTAGGCAAAGCACATCTGCGTTTTCACATGGTTGAGGAGCTGATCCTCGGCGCGGCTGCGCCTTATATGGTCGAGCACATTCTAAAAGACGACGATGACTTCAACGTTGTCAAATGGATTCTGAATAACTCCGAGATCGTACCGACCTACGCCGACTTCGAAGCCAAAGAAGCGCTTGCCGGTGAACACGGTTTTACCATTGGGATGATGGACCGTGTCCCGTTTCAGCGTATCTTGCTCGATTTTATGGGTGAAGAACCTACAATCTACGGAATGATGGACCATCCCAAGAATTTCCAATTCCTGATGGATGTCTTGAACGATCAGAGCCGGGAGATGCTGGAGGTTGCCTTGGCATCGCCGGCGTTGATGCTGGAGTTCGGTGACAACATCGAGGGCTCAATTACCAGTCCCGGATTGTTTCAGAAATACTGCATGCCGCATATGCAGGAGGCGGCCGACAAGATACATGCCCAGGGGCGGTTCCTTGGAAGCCACATGGATGGCAACATGAAGCCATTGCTGCATCTGGTGCCGGAGTGCGGTGTAGACGTGGTCGAATCGCTTTCTCCGAAACCACTGACCGGGTTGCCCTTTGAGGATGCCTGGGCGGCATGGCAAGGGAAAGTGTTGATGTGGGGCGCGATTCCGTCACCGATCTTTGAATCACACGTTCCGGAAGGGGAATTCGTGGACTGGGTCGGCAGGATGTTGGATCTGATCGGAGATGATGGACGGATTATCCTCGGGATAGGCGACCAAGCAGTGCGGCCAACGCTAATAGATCGGGTACGACGAGTCAGCGAAATGCTGGGGAGATAATTGTGTGTCCATATAAAAAAAAGCGTGGACATTAATCGTCATAATGACTCCTGAATGAGCCGTTTAGCCAGAGCGACTGCATCACCGGCATCCTGCGCATAACCGTCGGCACCGATATCATCACAGAATTTCTGGTTCACCGGAGCCCCGCCGATGATGATTTTGACGTTGGACCGAAGTCCGGCTTCGGTCAATGATTCGATGATCATCTGCATTTGAGGCATGGTGGTCGTCAACAGCGCAGACATGCCGAGGATGTCCGGTTTATGGTCGGACACCTGCTTGACGAAATCGTCAACGGTTATGTTGATTCCGAGGTCGATGACTTCAAATCCCACACCTTTAAGCATGGTGCACACCATGTTTTTCCCGATATCGTGCAAATCCCCCCGAACCGTACCGACCAGTATCTTGGCGGTCTTACCGGTATCTTCAACGGAAAGAAAAGGTTCCAGAACCGTCAGTGCTTCGTTCATAGCGCGTG
>CAYSUA010000023.1:20159-20732 GCA_964433795.1 uncultured Desulfobacteraceae bacterium
AAAAACCGATCCATCTTTAAATCGCTCACCGATAATCTCCATGGCAGAAAGCATGCCGAGATTTAATATGTCCTGGGGGGTGTATCTCTTATCCAGAAGCTGTTTCACGTCGTCTTTGATTTTTATATGATCTCCGTTGAGAACATCTCCTTGAATCGTTTCCAGATTTTCATCTAACGGAATGTCGAAAGATGGTGTATCCGTTGCTTTCTTCGGCCCGACACGCTCCGCTGCCCTTTCCATGTCCTTATCTGATACCGGCCGAGCGGCCCCGGCTTCCAACGGCAGTCGGCCTTCTTCTTCGAATCGTTCTCCCATTCGAACCAGGCGTTCGAAAACAGCTGCCGGCGGGGTAGTATCCCCAATTCCGGCAATGAGTCTTTTTCCCGGGGCCACGGCTTTGAAGAAATGATCCAGAAAGGCTTCAAATTCCGCTTCGGTGGTCGACTTCTCAAGCAGCATGGATTCCGGGATTCCGCCGAATATGGTGACCTTATCCGAACGGCACCATCTGTCATAATACTCGTCAATGGTGACTTTGGTCATGGGATACGGTGCGACCGCCTCGCAGAT
>CAYSUA010000024.1:0-4438 GCA_964433795.1 uncultured Desulfobacteraceae bacterium
CGGTCACTCCCATGCGTTTTCGACCTTCATCCGTGAAACTGGCCAGGTGAGGGGTTATAACTATATTGTCCAGCTCGAAAAGCGGATTGTCCGGTTCCGGCGGTTCCTGGTTGAATACATCCAAACCGGCAGCAGCTATCTTTTTCTCCTTTAATGCTTCATAAAGCGCTTGTTCGTCCACTATCGGTCCTCTGGCGGCATTCACCAGTATACCGTTAGATTTCATGGCCGACAGTACGTCGGTGTTGATTAAGTGGTGCGTTTGGGGAACCAGCGGACAGTGAACCGATATAAAATCCACCTGCCGGGCCATTTCAAAGAGATCCGACATATAAACCGCCCCCCACGATTCAATTTCGGATGCTTCAATGACCGGATCATACACATAAACCGTCATGTCAAATGCGCCGCGGCACATCTCTCCAAACCGCTTCCCGATTCGGCCGAATCCGATGATACCCACGCTTTTATCCTTAAGCTCCCAGCCGACAACCCGTTCTCGAATTTGAAAATCCCCGTTTCGTAAGGCTCGATCGACAACCGATAAATGGCGGGCCGCTGCCATCATCAGCAAAAAGGCATGTTCAGCCGTGGACTCGGTTGGACCATAAGGTGTGTTGGTTACGACAATCCCCTTTTTATGCGCTGCCTCCACATCGACGATATCATATCCGGCCCCATGGCGGCCGATAATCTCGAGACTGGTGCAGCGATCGATGACTTCCGACGTCATTTTTATTCCCATAGCCAAGAGGATGCCGTGTACGTCGGGCAATAAGGCCATGAGTTCATCCTCTGAGGCGGTATAGGGTGTGAGTACGTTCACTTCCTGTTTCAATCTTTCTATTGCTTCCTGATGAATCGGTCGGTTTACAAGTACGGTTTTCATTTAATGCCCCCTTCAAAAATTACTTCATCAAAATTCGTACTGCCCATATCACAATTTCTTTCAGATGTCGAAACGTGTGAACCGGAAAATTGCGAACCCGGGATAAAAATGTTATGGGATGGCTCACGCTTAACCGAGGAGATTTTTTCCTTTTGAAATGAAATCAAGGAGCTATTGATCATGGAGGTTGCTGAAAACCTGCACGCTTTTATTTGGCAGTCAATGACACAGAACAACTGCAATACCTATTTGATAAACGGACCGACTAAGATTCTGATTGATCCGGGTCACCTCAGCCTATTCGCACATGTTCGTGAAGGTTTGGCGGAACTGGGAATGGATATCGATGATATCGGGCTGGTCATCATCACCCATGCTCATCCGGACCATGTGGAATCGCTCCAGCTTTTTAAGGATTCACCCGCCCAAATTACGTTCCATGAGGTAGACTGGCAGTATGTGAAACAGATGATGTGTCAACTCGGACCCGGTATGCAAGCTAATTTGGAAGCCTTTCAGCCGCAGTTCTTTTTAAACGAGGGAGATTTTACCGTAAACGGAATGGATTTTAAAATATTTCACACCCCCGGTCATTCTCCGGGATCTATTTCAATATACTGGCCTGAAAAAAAGGCGTTGTTTACCGGGGATCTCATTTTTAAGGATGGAGTCGGCCGAACAGACCTTCCGGGCGGTAACGGAAAAGAACTTAAGGAGAGCATCAAACGGCTTGAGGAGCTGGACGTGGAATATCTGTTATCCGGCCATGGCGATGTGATCTTTGGAAAACAGGAGGTTGAACGTAACTTTGAGATCATTGAACGTCAATGGTTCGGCTATATGTAATTCGCTTTCTCCGCCTCAAATTTTTCCTGGTAGTTGTTTTCAAAAACCTTCATCGCTTTTGCCCAATCGGAATCCGTTTCCAGGTTGGGCACCACTGCTGAACCGGATATATGATAACGCTTGGCTATTTCTTCCTGAATCGCTTCTTGCCTGGCCTGAACCACTTCTGTCTTTTTGTTGATGTAATCATCCAGCACCGATTCGAGAGATCTTGTATCCTGACCGCAAATATCTTTCAAAGATGTCATTAGCAAAGAATTGTCTGCATTAAGATGGAGTTGGTCTATAATCTCATTCACAAGGATTTGCCGGTTTGAAAGTTGATTCTCCTTTTCCAATTCGTTCCACTCGTCTTCCAACTGTTTTGCATCGAGTATCCGGTCTTTGTATTTTTGAATCAAGCCTTTGACGGTCTTTCTAATAGCTTCTTTTTTTTGTGCTTCTCTTTCCTCTTCACTTAAGGATAAGTGCTTTGTTTTTTCCATGACGATATCAAGCGTGCTCTTAATTTCTCCCATATTCAGACCTCATGTGACTGCCGATTGGTTAATACTGACATCAACTATTTAAGACATTTCCATATCGAAATCAAGAATTCGGTTATCCGCTAAACTCAAGTTGTATCCGCGAATTGGATTATCTTCAAAGCCGCAAATACAGAACTCGAGGTTTCTGCATAACCGGAATCAAGAATTCCCCTGAATCGTGCTGCAAACAGATGATTTTTTTGTTTGGTTGACTCCTAGTCCATACTAGTGAAGGATAGATCTAATCGAGGCCAACTCAAAGAGGCGGTTATGACAGAAAACAATGCCAAATCCGATGATAAGCCCCCGTTTAAGCTCCGCCGGTGCATTCTCCAGAACCTGTATTCATTCTTCAAGGAATTTCCATATGGATCCATGGAAGTTCGTAATATGATCGAAAGCTGTGAAACAGATCCACTGACCCTTAATTGGAATTTAGTCTATCTTGAGAAATGCGGTTACATTGAGCTTGATAAGTCTCCTGATTGCCCGCCCTATGTTACCTGCACCGCCACCATTACTGCTGGTGGTATCGATTTGGTTGAGGATGAAGCGGAATTCTCGAGCAAGTTTTCTATTGATTCCGACATTGAATGACCCGGTTTTCTTCATCCCCTTTAAGCGCTTCTTTTAAGCCATAAAGATGTATAAAAAAGCCCGGAAATGGTTTTGCTGTCCTGTATTTGCCCTTTTTCAATCATCTCCACCGCTTTTTTAAAAGACACCTGGTGCACATCCAATACCTCATCCACATCCAGGTTCTGTTCGGCCGGTGTGAGATCGGTTGCAACAAAGATGTGGATCCGCTCGTCCGAATAACCGGGGACCGGTGTGATCTCCCCTATTTTTTCCCATTGCCGACCCGAATAACCGGTTTCTTCAATGAGTTCCCGTTTTGCGCATTCCAAGGGGTCTTCACCGGGCTCCAGTGTGCCGGCGGGAATTTCCCATATGTGATGGCCGATGGCATGCCGGTACTGTTTGAGCATAATCAGCCGGTCATTTTTGATAAACGGAACGATTGCAGCTGCCCCGGGATGACGAACCACGTCTAAATCGACTGTTGTCCCATTTTCCAACGTTACGTTCTCTTTTACAAAAGAAAACGATCGCCCCTGATGCAGAATTACCCTGCTATTGATTTTTGCTGTCATATATCGCGCTCCAATGTTGTCCAAAGATTGTTGTTTGTTCAAACGGCAGATATCACAACAAAGGATTATATCAACCCGAAACTTGAGTGATAAAGATTAATTCAGCCTAAATCAGCGTCCTTATTTAACATGATTTGGTATGATCGCCGACATATGGTATTTACATATAAAATTTCATGATCTCCACAATTCTGTCACCAAAAGGAGATGATTGAAGAGAAGAATTAGACTTTGAAAACGGGATGCTATGGGGGAGGCTATGAAGCTTGGTGAAGCGATTCAAACAGCAATCGATTATGAGACCAAAGTGTTGAATATCTACCGAAATGCATCGGATGCGCTTTCAGATACGGCGGGAAAGCGTCTTTTTCAGGCTTTGGCTGACGATGAGCAGTACCATGTCGATTATCTGAAAAAAAAACTGGGTCAGTGGCAAAAGACCGGCCGGTTGACGGTTGAAGATCTGAAATCTTCAAACCCGGACATCGAGGCCATCACCGGGGATATCGGAAAGCTCGAATCCCGGATGTCTGAAGAAGACCGGGGAGACGAAAAACAGATGTTGAGCAAGGCGCTGACCGTTGAAGTTGAGACCAGCAATTTCTATAAAAGAATGGTCAGCGAAATGTCCGAAGAATGGCAACAGTTATTTTCTCAGTTTATGGTTATTGAAGACGGACACATAAAAGCGGTCCAGGCTGAGCTCGATTTTATTAACAGCAGCGGATATTGGTTTGATTCCAAAGAATTTGACATGGAGTAGGCATTACGCTTAAATGGTTCCGACAATTACAGCCCAGGAATCTCTCAACCGCGTTTCTATCTTAAGAATTCCCTTTTCAGCCATTTTTTCATGAACCAAATGTCTCTTTGATTCAGGAATCCCCGAGAGAATAATTGTTCCGTTTTCGGCCACGACCGCATTCAAGTCGTCCAACAGGTTCAATATCACCTCGGTCAAGATATTTGCGGCAACCATATCGAAGCGGTCGTCTATTTCCCGGGCCAGGTCTCCGATTTTA
>CAYSUA010000024.1:4452-17292 GCA_964433795.1 uncultured Desulfobacteraceae bacterium
GTTTTGCATCATATTTTTTTTTGCAATTTCAACTGCGATCGGATCTTTATCGATTCCCACCAGTCTTTTCGAGCCCAGTCTTGCCGCTGCGACCATCAGGATGCCGGAGCCGGTTCCCAAATCCAGAAATGAATCTCCGGGTTTAAGATACGATTCGATCGTCTCAAGGCACATGGCCGAGGTTGGATGGGTTCCTGTTCCGAATGCCATCCCCGGATCGATTTCTAAAATTACGTCCGCGGGTTTTGATTCATAAACTCCCAGGTGGGTTTCACCACCAGCCGGCGACCGATTCGTTCCGGTTTGAAAAATGCCTTCCAGGATTCAGCCCAATCTTCTTCAACCGTTTCCGTGTAATCAACCTGATAGTCGAAACTGATTTCCTGTTTAAGCTTCAACAAGGCTGATTCCAACTGGTGACGCTGATTGTCTATTCTTTCATCCAAAGGAAAATATCCGGTGACACTGGCTTCAGTGACAACAACTCCCTGCAAACCGAATTCACAAAAGATGTTTGATACCAGGTCTTCGGCTTGTTCGGGATTGTCGGATGTAAAATGGACTTTGGCTGCAACCCAGTTCATGAAGCCACTATACCAAATTAAAAGGAGATAAAAAATAGATAGGGGGAGGGCTAATAACCCGTTTGAGATCTTATCGGGGATAGATCAGAGCTGCTATCCTCTCTGGGGGACAAAGCGCAGAAAGATCCTGTAATTTCCGGCTTCAATATCTCTTGGAATATTATACCCTTCAGGGATCATGAGTGTCATGACCTGACCGCTCGAAGGGTCGGCAGCGTTCTTTTTGGCCCTACGGTCGTCTTGGTTGGGAGCTCTCTCCTGTCGCCTTCTGGGGGGTCGAACATTGAGCACCCTTGCCTCCACATAACCGCCCCCGGCTGCGGGAGTCCGTTTTAAAGGGGCGCCAACCCGGGGGGCTGCGCCGATAACGATTTCCATCTCTTCCTCCTTCTTTTGAGATATGCGTTGCCCTTATTGTTGTTATCGACGTATTTATATGATTTCTTTAAAATAATTACTCAAGCTACGCATTCATATAGACATGGATCCGAAAAAGATGGCTGCGATTGAAAGAATATATTTTTGCCGCAGACACACACAGACATACGCAGACAATAAAGATTTTTTGCCTGGGCGACTTGCCCAGGCAAAAGCTTCAAATGCCTTTCAGGCATAAGCGTAATTATTATCGCGAAGCGATTGACTGTTTTTGCCTCCGCAAGTCGCGGAGGCAAAAGGTCCGTGTCCGTCTGTGTGTGTCGAGCGAACAAAGTGAGCGGGCGGCTAATAAAAAACGTTTCTCTAAGAATCAATATCAAGTCAATTGATACCAATTGGAGAAGACTTACTCTATTTGAATTTGATGGCTATTGAAACGACTCTTTTGGCGGGTTGAAGTATCCGAAACGCAATGCGGGAAATTCGGATCCGATTTTATTTAGCAGTGTTTTCATCCCCATGGGTGTGCAGAAATTAGACACGCTGTCCATGAGTTTCCAATACCGCAGGGGATCGAAGTTTAGGTTCCGCCATTGAATCATGTGAATCGGATATTTTTTGAGGAAGGCAGTCAGGGCATTTTGCTCTTCCGGTGTATCGGTAAACCCCGGCATATTTAAATAATTTATGGAGACTATCTTTCCCAGACGGATGGCAATGTCGATGCTTTTGAAAACATCGGAAATAGAATAATCCATCGGTCTGAAATACGCATTATAGCATCCTTCCTGCACACTATTTATACTGATTCGAATGCTGTCGAGACCTGATTGAAGCAGTCGCTCAACAACTGCCGGTCTGCTTCCGTTTGTATTCATGTGAATCGTTCCGCCATCGGTTTGAGCCCTGATCCTCTTTATTGCCGGATTGATGGTGTCTGCCGCCATCAACGGGTCTCCTTCACATCCCTGGCCAAAGCTGACCACCGCTCTTTTGGTCCTATTAATATGGGTCAGCGCCACCTCGGCTATTTCTTCCGGTTTGGGTGTGAATTTTATACGGTTTTGACTGATGGGAATCACCCCCTTGTCCTGGAGAGAAAGGCACCCCAAGCATCTGGCATTGCACCTTGTTGATGTGGGAAGGGGGGCTTCGTATCGACCTAAAAAAAAGTTCTTGCCGGCCGGGCAGCCGTAAGTGAGTGCACAGGATTCCAGGTGTTGCCTTAACCGGTTCCGCGGAATTTTCTTTTTCATGAGCCGGATTCCCGAAAGCACTTTTTCCCGCTTCATCAATCGAAGATCCTGCCGCCTTTCCTTATCTACCAGTATCAGCGGTGTGCGAAACCCTTCCCCATACCAACCCACAGCGCCGTAAGAAAACAGGGGAAGATATTTCGCCCCTTTTTTTTCTTTATACGCGCTCATGCGGGACTGGACATAACCGGGTGAATTAAATGCGGCCACAGGAAAAATAGGATCACCGGGCCGAAACGGGTTTTCACCAAGGGTTTGAAATTCGTTGGTTTCTTTATTGTAGAGGGTGGGACATCGATCCGGAAGATACATGAGTTCACTGCCATAAGGCATCGAAATGGTTCGGCCTTTGGAAAGCGGGGCAAGTGTCGAACCGGACCTCCCGACCGCTGCATATCCATCCAGTTCAAATATTTCGCCGTTTTTGTCGGCAACCAGTGCGGTTAGAAATTGTTCAGTATTTTTTGTCAAAACTTTTCGTGTTTCCCAAATATTATGGAAATCAGACGATCTCGAATAATAATCGATCTACTTTTCCCATTCTAAACTTGAGCCGATTTAACTAGCAAGAAAAATTCCCGGAAAATATGGACCGGAGATAGCATAATGCTAATAGTGTCAATAAAAATAGCACATTACCTTGACTTCCGGCATCAGGTCCCATATCATCAAAAGGTTTTAGATTGATCCGGGATAATTCAAACCGATTGGGATTCCACAGATGATAAGGGCTCTTGAGTATACAGGAAGACCATTCATTTATATATTTGAAGAATTCGGCAGAATTCTCATTTTTCTCATGGATGCGATTACGTGGATGGTTCGTCCACCGTTTCGTTTGCGACTGGTTTTCAAACAAATGGAATCTGTCGGGGTCCAATCGATTGTCGTGGTGCTCATTACTGCAGTATTCACCGGCATGGTTCTCGCGCTTCAGACGTTTTATGGATTCAGTATGTTTGGCGGTGAGGGCCTCGTGGGGGCGACGGTTGCCCTTTCCATGACCCGGGAAATCGGGCCGGTATTCACCGGGCTGATGGTTACCGCCCGGGCAGGTTCCGCCATGGCTGCCGAAATCGGAACCATGCGTGTCACTGAACAGATCGACGCGCTCTATGCCATGTCCGTCAACCCGATTCAATACCTGGTTATGCCGAGACTCGTGGCCGGGGTCTTGATGCTCCCGTTTCTGACCATTTTGTCCGATTTTATCGGCATTGTGGGCGGATATGTTGTCGGCGTTTTTCTCCTCAATATTAATCCGGGCATTTTCATGACCCGCATGGTGGATATGGTGAATCTAGGAGATATTTTCAACGGGCTGATTAAATCCGCCTGTTTCGGCCTCATCCTATCGCTCATCGGCTGCTATAAGGGATTTAATGCCGGGGGCGGTGCAGCAGGTGTGGGAAAGGCAACCACTCAAACCGTGGTCCTTTCCTGTGTATCTATTCTGATCAGCGATTATTTTTTAACAGCAGTTATGTTTCGATGATTCGTCTGTCCAATATATGCAAATCGTTTAACGATCATGTGGTATTGGATCAACTCAACCTAACCGTTGAGCCTAAGAAAATTACCGTGATTATCGGGCAAAGCGGTTGCGGAAAGAGTGTTCTCCTGAAACATATGATCGCTCTGATTCGCCCGGATTCAGGTCAGATTATTGTTGACGGGGAAGATATCACCAGTCTGGATGAGAAAGGGCTGAATCAAACCCGGAAGAAATTCGGCATGCTGTTCCAGGACGCTGCTCTGTTCGATTCAGTGACGGTGGGCGATAATGTGGCGTTTCCCATTCGGGAGCATACACGGCTCTCTGAAAAGGATATTAAAGAGGTGGTTTTCGAAAAGCTGAAGTTGGTGGGCCTTACGGAGTCTTTTTATAAGATGCCGTCAGAGCTGTCCGGCGGTATGAGAAAGCGCGTCGGTCTGGCAAGGGCCATTGCATTGGATCCCAAAATCATCCTGTTTGATGAGCCGACCACCGGGCTCGATCCTATCATGAAAGATGCCATTGACGGCCTGATCATAAAGACTCAAGAGCAGACCCAGGCGACCTGTGTCGTCATCAGCCATGATATCGATTCTGCCTTTAAGATCGCGAATAAACTGGCCATGTTGTCTGATGGTAGAATTGTGGAATCCGGTACACCGGAGGAATTACAGGCTTCTAAAAACCCGATTGTGGTTAATTTCATCAAAGGCCATGCCGAGGCGAATAATCAAAATTAGAGGTCAGCGTTAGACGGAGCAACACGTTTGGCGGAACCCTTGAAATCGTCTCAAGAGAAACCATGTTGAAACTCAGCGCTGAAGCAAAAGTCGGAATATTCGTTGTAATCGGCATCATCATACTTGCGCTGATGGCCATGCAAGTGGGGAAACTCGGTCTTCGCTTCGGGGAGGGGTATGAGGTTCATGCCTTTTTCGATACGGCTTCCGGGCTTGCACCCGATACACCGGTTGAGATTGCGGGTGTTGAAGTGGGTCGGGTGAATAAGATCCGGTTGTCGGAAGGGAAAGCCCTGGTAACCATCAACATTTATCAGAGGGTCAAAATTACCGAAAGTGTCAAGGCCATTATTCGAACCCGGGGTATTTTGGGCGATAAGTACATCGAGCTCCTTCGCGGCGCGGAGGGGGCCGCTTTAATTCAGGCCGGCGGACGTATTTTTCAAACCGAACCGACCACGGATATCGATACCTTAATGACTGTGCTGGGGGAGGTGGCCAATGACATTCGGATCCTCAGCCATACCTTTGCCAATGTAATCGGGGGTGAAAAGGGTGAGGCATCGTTACGATCGATTCTGGATAATCTGGATGAAACCATCCAATCCATCAATCGAACGGTACAGGGCAATGACGAGAACGTGAAAGAGATCACCTCCAACCTCTCTGCTTTTTCCCAGCGGATAAGAGAGATCGGCGATACCAATCTGGACGATCTTCAAATTATTTTGAAAAATGTCCGACGGGCCACCGGGAAAATCGAGGAACTCATGGTGGGGATCAATCAAATTACCGATAGAATCAACCGGGGAGAGGGAAGCATCGGAAAACTCGTTCAGGAGGATGAGACGGTTGAAAATCTCAACAAAGCAATGGCTTCGCTCAGTGAGATCACGGATAAAATTTCAAAGGGAGAAGGGACCCTGGGCCGTCTGCTTACCGAAGACCAGACCGCCAACCAACTCGACCAGACCCTGAGTTCCATGCAGGAGATAACCGAAAAAATCAACCGGGGAGAGGGTTCTCTCGGCCGGTTGATCAATGATGATGAAACCGTGGAAAGCTTGAATTCAACATTGTCCAGCATTAATGACCTTCTTAAAAAACAGGATATGTTTCGCACTTATCTTGACTACCGGGGGGAATATCTGTTTGAAAGCAACCGGGTTAAGTCATACTTTACGCTTCGTATTCAGCCCCGGGAAGATAAATATTATATGTTACAGATTGTGGATAATCCTCGGGGCAAGGAAACAGTGACCAAAACCGTCCGTACTGTTGACGGTGTGACCAGCACTGAAAAGAAAATTGAATCCGAAAGTTCTGATTTACTGTTTTCTGCACAGATTGCCAAACGGTATTATGATATCGGTTTTCGAGCGGGGTTATTCGAATCTACCGGTGGAGCGGGAATCGATTACTACCTGTTCAAGGATCGATTGAAACTCTCTTTTGAGGCCTTTGATTTTGATATCGAGACAAGGCCGCATTTGACATTCAAGGCCGATTATAAGCCATTTGAATTTCTATATTTAACCACCGGCGTGGATGATTTTGTCAGTGATATCGGAAGAGAATCGTATTTTGTAGGAGGCGGATTTAGTTTTTCAGATGAAGATATCAAGACATTGTTAAGAAGTGTTACATTTACTGCTCGCACTGATTAGTGCCTTAGAAATTTTTTTCTTGTTTTTTAACAAGAAAAAAATTTGGTGAAGGCACTTATCCCGTTTATCGGGGTTAGTTTTAAGACAGAT
This sequence comes from uncultured Desulfobacteraceae bacterium, assembly GCA_964433795.1. GTDB lineage: Bacteria > Desulfobacterota > Desulfobacteria > Desulfobacterales > SURF-15 > DUZK01. The sequence continues at coordinate 10,663 of CAYSUA010000024.1, forward strand.
GCCAAGTGTATATAAAGATGATATATAAGCCATAGATGAGTATATGAAACCTAAAGTAAAAGAAGAAAGAGTCAAGCCCTTCCGGCTTATGAAGTATTTTACGTTCAGCAGCCTCGGGATTATTTTTTTGGGCAGCCTTGCTCTGTCTTTGCTCAATACCCACTGGGCGAGAACCATGCAAAAGAATAAAAGTGAAGAATATGCCAAAGTGCTTATCGAAAATTTAAACCATCAGATTTTTATGCAGTTTGCGCTGCCCATTGCCATCCGTTACGGAAAGATCCAACTCCGGGATGAAGAACAGTTCGAACATTTGGACAAAGTGATTCGAAACACCCTCCATAGTTTCAAGGTGGAAATGTTAAATATCTACGATTTGGGCAATGTGATTTCCTACAGTTTTAACAGTAAAATGGTCGGTCGGAAAGGTTTGGGCGGAAAGGAATTCAAAGACGCCCTGGAAGGTAATCCTATCTCGAAGCTGATCCAACGCGGAAATATACTCGAAATTATGCTCAGCGCGCCAAAAGAGATTAAAATGGTTTCTTTTGCACCGGTGATGGCCCAGCTTGCGATATCAAAAAAGCCGGGAAGGATTATCGGGGTATTCGAAATTGTTCAGGACCTTTCCGAAGATTATAAGACAATTTTTCAATTCCAGATCCGGGTGATCATCACCCTTACTTTGGTCATGGGCATTCTTTTCTTGGTGCTACTGCTTGTGGTTAAACGGGGAGAAGTGATTTTTGAAAAAAGGGCTGAAGAGAGGCTTGCGCTGAAAGAGCAGTTGAGCCGAGCCGAGCGGCTGTCTTCCCTGGGAGAGATGGCAGCCAAAATCTCCCATGAGATTCGAAATCCGCTCGGGATCATAAAAAGTTCTACCGAATTGCTAAAGAAGAAGATGGTCGCTGTGGATCCCTCGAATACCATCTCGGATGTGATCGTCGAAGAAACCGATCGGCTCAATAATATTATCACGGACTTTTTTAATTACGCCAAACCCCGAAACCCCAATTTAACACCCTGTCGGGTGGAAGAAGTGATCGATAAGAACCTGACGTTTCTATCACCTCAACTTGACGGGCAGGGATATCGGATTCAAACCCGCTATGGGAATAATCTGCCGGAGATTGTGGCTGATACCGCCATGCTGTATCAGGCGTTTTTAAACATCCTGATTAACGCCATGCAGGCGATGCCCGATGGGGGAGACGTACAAATAGAGGTTGACTCAACAGACGGAAGCGTGCAGATCACGTTTTTAGATAACGGAACCGGTATACCCCACGATGTGTTGGAGAAGATCTGGGAGCCCTTTTTTACCACCAAGGATTTCGGGACCGGGCTTGGACTCGGTATTGTGAAAAATATTGTGGAATCCCATGGCGGGAACATTCAGATGGATAATCGACCGGAAGGCGGAGCGGGTGTTTTTATCGAATTGCCGGTCAAACAGGATGAGTAGAATGGATACCGTATTAATTGTTGATGATGAAAAAAATTATCCGCCCATTTTAGCGGCGGTTCTTCAGGAGGAGGGATATGAAACCCTGACGGCAGGCAGCGGCCAGGACGCGCTGGAGATTTTGAAGCATTCAGATGTTGATCTTATCCTGACCGACTATAAAATGCCGATTATGAACGGGATTGAACTGCTGGAACGGGTAAAAGCCGAAGATCCGGATCTGCCCGTCATTATGATGACCGCCCACGGAACTGTGGAAAAGGCGGTGGAAGCCATGCAGAAAGGGGCGTACAGCTACATCCTCAAGCCTTTTGACAACGACCGTCTGGTACTCTGGGTGAGCAAGGCAAATGCCGTATACCGGGTGATCAAGGAAAACCGCCGGCTCCGAACCGCGGTGGAATCCCAGTATCAATTCGGGAATATCATCGGAAAAAGCAAGCCCATGCGGGATGTGTTCGATAAAATCAGCAAAGTCGCTCCCACCACGGCAACCGTTTTGATTCAAGGTGAAAGCGGTACCGGAAAGGAGCTTGCTGCAAAATCGATTCATTTTAACAGCCCCCGAAGGAACAAACCTTTTGTTGCAGTAAATTGTGCGGCATTAGCGGAAAACCTTCTTGAGAGCGAGCTTTTCGGTCATGAAAAGGGTTCATTTACCGGTGCAATATCAATGAAAAAAGGCCGGTTCGAGTTGGCCGACGAGGGAACCCTTTTTCTGGATGAGATTGGAGAACTACCCCAAAGTCTTCAGGTCAAACTGCTTCGGGTTCTTCAGGAAAAAATTTTTGAACGGGTGGGCGGTATCAAACCGATAGCTGTGGATATTCGACTGATTGCAGCCACCAACAAAGATTTGAAGGAAGAGGTAAAACAGAGGCGTTTTCGTGAAGATCTTTATTTCCGGTTGGATGTGGTCAATATTGTTTTGCCGCCTCTGCGGGAACGTCCGGAGGACATCCGGCTGCTGATCAATCACTTTATGAAAAAATATGCGGATCAACGAACATCGGAAATTCCGGTTACCGGGATCGATCCTGAGGCCGAGCGTCTCTTTCACGAGTACGGATGGCCCGGAAATGTCCGCGAACTGGAAAATGTAATTGAGCGGGCAATGATACTCTGCCCGGATTCTATAATTAAGTCCTCGGATCTTCCCAAAGACTTCAAGGAAACCATGAATTATAAAATTCCACTTGAAGACATTCCGGCCACTGCCAAGCTTTATGATACCCTGGTCATGGTGGAAAAGCGGATGATCGAGCGGGCATTGCAACGCGCAAATTATGTACAGTCCCACGCCGCCGAGATGCTCGGTATCGGTAAAAGCGGTTTAAATCAGAAGATCAAGAAGTATAAACTCGATGCGGGTACGAAACAGTGATTGCCGGTCGCCGCCCTATCCACTCAGTTTTTCTTTAACAATTTCGATATAAATGGAATCGGCATGGTCGGATAGAATTTTCTTGTATGCTTCGGTGCCCTTTTCTTTGTTTCCTTCCTCATTGTAGAGTCTAGCAAGATTGAACAACGCCACATCTGTCATGACCGCATTTTTTGCCGTTGCAATTTCATTGAAATAAAATGCAGCTTTTTTAAAATCTTTCTTGGCTTCGTATGCATAGCCGAGGCTGCTCTGAATAAAATTTCGAAGCAGGGCATCTTCTTTGAAATCTTCCAATGCTTCGGTATAAAGGGAGATGGCGGTATCAAAATCATCTGTCTGATAACAGATATCTGCAAAAACGACTCTGGCCATTTTTCCCCCGGCATATCCGGCGTACTTATCAACAACTTCCTGGAAGCTATTCTTAACATCCGTTAAATCAGATTTCGCATCAAGGGCTTCGTTGTACGCTGTCATGACTTGTTCCAGAGATGTAAAAGCCTTTTTTTCTTTCCAGCCTGTATAATAGCGATTCCCGGCGATGGAGAAAATGATGATAAAAAGAGCCACAGCACCGTACATAATCTGCATATAATACTTCCGCAAAAACTCGATCATTCTGCCGGTAAATGTCATGAACTCATCCGGCTCCTTCAACAGCTGTTTCCGTGTTACTCTATTTTTGGATTTTGCCACCGTCTACCTCCAAACTATATAGTATTTAAAATCTATTTTTTATTACCACACAAGCGACTTATGAATCCACCCCTGATCTCCGTCTGCATGCTCCACCTGAATCCAGTTTCCCTTGCGAATTAGAACCTTGAAGGAGATGCCGTCTGTAACCGTAAATTCAACTTTATGTTTGGTACCGGGCCCTGATCGTATATTACACTTCTTTTTGATGGAAATCACCGTATTCATTTTTGAGATCAGCGATTTGTGGATCCAGCCTTCGTCTCCCTCAAAATCTTTAAAATAGAACCAGGGTCCTTTTTTATTCAGTACATTGACGGGGTAGTACTTCCAGACCTGCCACAACTTTTCGTATTTTGTGCCGGGCCCGGAACGTATATTGGCCAATTTGGCGGATACGGCATATCGTTCAGCAGCAGCAGCCGGAAACTGAAGCAAAAACATGACAATCATAATCAAAAACAGCTGTCTCTTTATGCGATACCCATTCATCATTCTAATAGTAAAGGTTCCTTTAGGCGCTTTATTTTTCTCAGAACATAAAAACCCTTCGCGGTCGATCCAGCCGGGTAATCCCCTCGTCTTTTGCGGCTCCTATGGCCTGTTGGTACTCTTTGTCGGAAATGGACCGTGTGAGATCCTTTATTTCAGCGGCCCGGCCGCATGGGCGGTATTGAGACATAATATTTACATAAGTGTCAGATGAAATTTTCCGGGCCAGAAACCGCATCACCTCTCGTGTGCCCGCAAGATCTTTGGGCAATACCAGATGGCGAACCAGCAACCCCCGCTGTGCGATGCCGTTTCCGTCAATTATCAGATCTCCCACCTGGCGATGCATTTCCACAAACGCTTTTTGGGCGATTTCCGGATAATCCTTGGCGTTGCATGCTTTTTCTGCAATATCCGAATTCCAGAATTTAAAATCCGGCATGTAGATATCAATCACACCGTCCAACAATTCTAATGTCCCTACCTTATCATAGCCACCGGTATTGTAAACCAGAGGCACGGAAAGTCCGTTTTCCACGGCAATTTCAAGAGCGGATAGAATTTGAGCCACAACATGGGACGGCGTGACGAAATTGATATTATGGCAACCGATATTTTGAAGCCGCAGCATTATCTGCGCAAGTTGTTCGTCGATGATAACCTGGCCATGGCCCTCATGACTGATATCGTAGTTCTGGCAGAAGTTACACATGAGGTTGCAGTGGGTAAAAAAGACCGTACCCGAACCCTTTTGCCCCACCAGCGGTGCTTCCTCTCCAAAATGGGGGTCATAGCTTGAAACCGACGCTTTGTCTTGAGTCTTGCAGATTCCTGAATCACCCGAGAGGCGATCCACATTGCATTCTCGGGGGCAAAGGGTGCAACCGTTAAGCATTTCCGTTGCCGATTTTATTTTTTCCTTGAGAAGCCCGTTTCGGTGGGTTTCGATATATGCGGGCTGAAAGCTGGGCATGGGGACAAATCGCGCTACCCTGACCGGTGCCGGGCAGCAGAAGATGGTTGGGCGGTTGTTTCCATATCTTTCTGGCTGACCATGACTTTTTTGGCCAGTCCTCTTCCCAGAACATACCGATTGTCTTTTACGGCGACTACCATTTGACCTTTTCCGATGTTTGTTACCACCTCAATTTCAGCCCCGATTCTAAGGCCCATGGTCAATAGTCGCATCCGGGACGCTGTACCGCCCATGAAGTCCTCGATAACCATTCGTTCCCCCTGTTTGCCGATGGTCAACGGCATCAGTCGAACCCGGGTTTCCACACAGTCAAAACAGATGCCGTATATTTCCATTTTGTGCTGAAGCATATGGAATCCGCTATCGGCGGCAATTTGAACCTGGAGGTGTTCCAGGTCTTCATTTTGAAATTCAACTATTTTTCGGCATTTTGTGCAGATCATGTGATCATGGTGTTGTCCCAGGTGGCGGTGTTCATATCGGAGCTGCCCGTTATCGAACCGATTTCTTTGAGCAAACCCGTAGCTGCACATGAGCTTCAGCGTGTCTCTTACAAAATCGCGGGGGTAATTATAGCCGGTGTCATTAAGGACCTGGACCAATTCTCCGGTGGTGATATGCTGCTCTTTTTGGAGGAATGCTTCCAGGATGTTGTATCGGTCTTCAAATCGATCGATTTGTTCCTGGTGGAAAAGCTTTTTGAGTTGTTCCTTTTCTTGCCGGTGCAGCGCTTTCATGCTGTTTGAGAATCCTCTGTATCTTTATCGTGTTGCATGTTGCGCCCGGACAAATCGGGCCGTGATTTATCAAGCCCGGGCTATCGAGTGTGACCCGGGATTTCATAAGTGGTACACGATCCTCCGGCGCAGCTTCTCGATTCTGAAGAGACTTTTCCTTTCCCGGCTGCGCTGCCGCCCATGCTGAAATTGGTGGAACTCATTACCCGTTCGAAGGTTTCAGAGTCGCAGGACGGGCATTTCATCTCTATTTTTTCATTGTCGTTTAAGACGAGCATCTCGAATAAATTTTGACAGTCGAGACATCTGAATTCATATATGGGCATGTGAATCTCCTGGTTTTTTAATCATAAGAAATTGTCTTTTTAAGCTAATCTTACCAGGATTGTCAAGAAAAGGAAATTAAGAATTTTCAAGCAGTTCCCGGGCATGGGAAAGGGTTGCGCCGGTAATTTTTTCTCCACCCAGCATTCTTGCGATTTCTTCAACCCGTTCCTCTGAATTCAACGGGCGGATGTCGGTTCGGGTTCTTCCACCGGAAACGTGTTTGGAGATTTGAAAATGCTGGGTTCCGAATTTTGCAATTTGTGGAAGATGGGTTATACAAATGACTTGATGATATCGGGAAAGGGCGGCCAGTTTCTTTCCCACCACTTCCGCCACCCCGCCGCCGATGCCGGCATCCACTTCGTCAAAGACAACCGTTTCCACCGATTCGGTTTCTGCAAGAATGGCCTTTAAGGCTAACACCACTCTGGAAAGCTCACCCCCGGAGACAATGCCGGCCAAAGGCTTTAAAGGCTCCCCCACATTCGGAGCGATGAGAAATTCAACACGATCCATACCGTTTTCTGCAATGTGATGGTCTTCGATGGCG